>NZ_JBKQOT010000660.1:0-6083 GCF_052145395.1 Roseiarcus sp. | reverse complement strand
TCGACCATCTCAACAGCGCCGGCGACGCCGGCAATTCGGCCTTCGACGACGACTTCGCCTTCGTCCGCGACGTCGCCGAGAGCTTCATCGCGGTCTATTCCGAGATCGTTCGGCTGAACGCAGCGCGGCCTTGGAGCGCACGCGAACGTGAGGAACAACTCGTCCGCAGAGGCCGTTATGTCGAGTTCAATCTCCTCTATGATCGCGGTACGATCTTCGGCCTGAAGACCGGGGGCAACATCGCCTCCATTCTTTCCTCCATGCCGCCCGAGGCCCGCTGGCCCTGAGCGGCTGAAAACACGTGCGAGGACTGTCATGAGCAACGCGGCGCAATCGGGACGCTTCCGCATCGGCGGGAAGTTCGAGGTCAACCGGCTCGGTTTCGGCGCCATGCGCATCGTCGGCAAAGGCGTCTGGGGCCCGCCCGAAGACCGGGCCGAGGCGATCCGGACGCTGAAACGCCTGCCCGATCTCGGCGTCGATTTCATCGACACCGCCGATTCCTACGGCCCCGACTTCTCGGAAGGCTTGATCCGCGAGGCGCTGCACCCTTATGGGACGATCAAGATCGCCACCAAGGGCGGCCTCGCCCGGACCGGCCCCGATGTCTGGATCCCGCTCGGCCGGCCCGAATATCTGATCCAGCAGGCCTTGAAGAGCCGCTGGCGGCTCGGGGTCGAGGCGATCGACCTGTGGCAGCTCCACCGCATCGATGCTACGGTTCCGGCCGGCGAGCAGTTCGACGCGATCAAGACGCTGATCAAGGGCGGCGTCATCCGCGCGGCGGGCCTGTCGGAAGTGAGCGTCAGCGAGATCGAGGCGGCGTCGAAGTATTTCCCGGTCGCGACCGTGCAAAACCGTTACAATCTCGCCGACCGGACGAGCGAGGCGGCGCTCGACTACTGCGCCGGCCACGGGATCGGCTTCATTCCGTGGTTCCCGCTCAACGCCGGCGACCTCGCTCGCGAGGGCTCGGCGCTCGACGCAATCGCCCGCAGGCGCAAGGCCACGCCCGGGCAGATCGCGCTCGCCTGGCTGTTGAAGCGCAGCCCCGTCGTGCTGCCGATTCCCGGCACCGGCAAGGTCGCGCATCTCGAGGAGAACGTCGGCGCGGCGGGGATTGAGCTTTCCGACGAGGAGTTCGGCGAGCTCGATCGCGTCGGGCGCGCGACGGGCTGACCTCCCGCACGGGACCCGCTCGAGATCAGGCAAGAGCGGGCGCTATTTGAGAGGACGCTGCCGATGTATATCGCCATGAATCGCTTCAAGGTCCTCAAGGGCGCCGAGGGCGCGTTCGAGACCGTCTGGCTCTCCCGCGACAGCCATCTCGATCGCGTTCCTGGCTTCATCGAGTTCCATCTCTTGCGTGGACCCGAGCGCGACGACCACGTGCTCTATGCGTCCCATACGGTGTGGGCGAGCCGGATGCGTCCCATACGGTGTGGGCGAGCCGGGAGGCCTTCACCGCCTGGACGCAATCGGAGCATTTCCGCGCCGCGCATCGCAACGCCGGCGACAACAAGCCGCTCTATCTCGGCCATCCCGAGTTCGAGGGTTTCGAGGTCCTCCAGACGGTCGGGAGTCCCAACGCGCGCTAGGCCTGACCGGGGGGCGCCGGAACCGGCTCGGCGCGAAAGCGCATGCGCGAGAGTGGCAGGGGAGGTTTCTCGACGGCTGCCGCCGCCTTTGCCTCATCCGCCAGCAATCCGCGCAGGATCTCGAACTCCCCGGCGAACTTGGCTTGCACGTTCGGCCAGATGTGCTCGAAGAACGGCGCATCTTTCGGCTTCGGTTTGGCGAAGCGCACTTCGAAATGCGTGCCGCCGTCGTCCCGGTCTTCGAACGCATAGCCCATCAGGATTTTCGGAGCGCCCGGGGCCGGCAACAGCGTGGTGAAGGTTACAGAGTCAAACGGGCGCCAGTCGAGGATGTCTTCGACGATGGCGTCCTTGCCGTGCATGCAGTGATTTTGGGTGCCCGCCCCCCGCCGGCCCTTCGCCGTATTTTCGACCACGCTGTCGCTTCCCTGCCAGCGCGGGCGGTTTCCGGGCATCGTGATGAGCTCCCATACCGCCGGCCGGGGCGCAGCGAAGTCGGTCTCGATCACCGCGAACGCATCGGCGCGCTGAACCACGGTTCGCTTCGTGTCGCTATCCCTCGTCCACACCCGCTCGAGGTCGCTGACCCAGCACTTCACTTCGCCAAAGTTGTCGATGGTCTCGACATGCTCCACGAGTCCCTGCGCTTTCGGGTCTATCCCCATCGCTTGCACGCAGGCGTCGGAATAGAGCGCGTAGGCGTGAGCGCCGAATGTCTTGCTGACCTCGTTCTTGAGAAGCCGGTGGACAAGGATCACGTCCCGGCCGGCGAGCTCCTCCCGGCCGGCCATCTTCTGACGGACGAAATCGCCGTGATGAACCACGAACTTCACGTCGAGGCTCTGCATGCGGCTGCAGGCCTGGCACACGCAACTGTTGGCTTGGCGAATATTGCGGAGCCGCTTGCGAAAGGCGCAATACGCGGCCTCGATCGAATCCTGGAGCAGCGACCCGTCGACCTTGTCGGCGAGTGCATAGACGAACGCGGCGTCGCCTTCGAACTTGGCGAGCCGGAACGGCGGACGAAGCGCCTTGACCAGCGTGTCCATGATGTCGGCAATGATGTCCTGGGCGTGGTCGAGCTCGACGCCGGCGACGAAGTTTGTGTACCCGGAAATGTCGGCGATTGCGAAACAAGCCGATTCCGTCTTCGGAAGCATGGCGGACTCCCCCCTGCGCGACGGTCGCGGATGCGCGACGGCCCGCGGCGACGTTTTGCAGAAAGTAGCACCGATCTTGCGAGCCGCCTAACGGGCCTCGCACGCCGCGTCAGCCCCGCAAGCTGTGCGTCTGCGGCGACGGGCCCTCACCCTCTGCCATCCCGACTTCGAAGGTCTTAGGTCCTCCTGGCGGTCAGAAATCCCGACGCGCCTGCCGGGCTTCGAGGCTTCGGCAGGACCACGGCGGCTCTTTAGTGATCGGCAGGCCGAAACGACACAAGAGGATGCGGTGGCCGTCGACCGGAACGGCCGTCGCGAAGCGGCCGAATATGCTTCATACTGACGGCGGAGCCGCCATGCCGATTCGCCGTCTCGATCCCCTGCTTGTCGATCGCATCGCCGCGGGCGAGGTGGTCGAGCGGCCGGCTGCGGCGGTGAAGGAGCTGATCGAGAACGCGCTTGACGCCGGCGCCGGCGCCATCGAGGTGACGATCGAGGCCGGCGGCCGGCGGCTCATCCGCGTGACCGATGACGGCCGCGGCATGGACGAGGCCGACCTCGCGCTCGCCGTCGAGCGCCATGCGACCTCGAAGATCCCGGACGGGGACCTGACTGCGATCGCCACCTTCGGCTTCCGGGGCGAGGCGCTCCCGTCGATCGCTTCGGTGTCGCGGCTCGAGATCCGCACGCGGGCGGCGGGCGCGCCGACGGCTTTGAGGCTCGTCGTCGAGGACGGGACGAAAAGCGCGGTCGCCCCTTGCGCCGGCGGCCCCGGCACCAGGGTCGAGGCGCGGGATCTCTTCGCCGCCACGCCGGCGCGGCTCAAATTCCTCAAGTCCGATCGCGCCGAGGCGCAGGCGGTGTCCGACGTCGTGCGCCGGCTTGCGCTCGGCAATCCGCAAGTGCGCTTTTCGCTCGCGACCGACGTCGGGGCGGGCTTCGACTGGCCGCCCTGCGGGCCGGGCGAGGCGGGCCTCACCGATCGGCTGAGGCAGGCGCTCGGGTCCGACTTCGCCGCGAACTCGCTCGAACTCGCGGCCGCCCGCGAGAGCGTGCGGCTTGCCGGACGCATCGGCCTGCCGACCTTCTCCCGGCCAAACGCGCTCGCGCAATTTCTCTTTGTCAACGGCCGGGCGGTGCGCGACAAGACTCTGTCAGGCGCGTTGCGCGCGGCCTATCTCGATTTTCTGCCCGCCGACCGGCACGCGGTCGCGGCCCTCTTCCTCGAATGCGATCCGCATGGCGTGGACGTCAACGTCCACCCGGCGAAGGCCGAGGTGCGCTTCCGCGACGCCGGCCTCGTGCGCGGCCTTGTGGTCGGGGCGGTCAAGCAGCGGCTCGCCGAGGCGCTGCACCGCGCCGCCGCGACCGGCGGGACCGCGACCGTGCTCGCCCTGCGGCCGCCGCAGCCGTTCCGGCCCGCGCCGCCGGCGGGGGGCTGGGACTGGCGCGCCTCGCCCGCCGCGCCGCCCGGCGGAGGAAGCGGAGCGCTCGCGGCGAGCTTCGCCGAGCCCGCGCAACGGAGCTTCGCCGAATTCGCCCCCGCTGCGGCGGTCGCCGCAGAGGCGCCCGCGGAGCGCGACCTGGCCGCGCCGCTCGGGGCGGCGCGCGCCCAGGTGCACAAGACCTATATCCTCGCCGAGACGCCGGACGGCCTGGTGATCGTCGACCAGCACGCGGCGCACGAACGGATCGTCTACGAGACGCTGAAAGCTCAGCGCGAGGGCCGGGGCGTCGAGCGGCAGGCGCTGCTCCATCCCCTCGTCGTCGATCTCGACCCGGACGCGGCGGGGCTGATCGAGGCGCACGCCGAGGCGCTGGCCTCGCTCGGCCTCGTCGTGGAGGGTTTTGGCGCAGGCGCGATATTAGTGCGCGAGGCGCCGGCGATCCTCACCCAGGATGAACTCCCCGGCCTCGTCCGCGACCTCGCCGCCGACCTCGCCGCCGAGGACGGGACGCTGAGCCTCGCGCGGCGGCTCGACCAGTTTTTGGGGACCTTCGCCTGCCACCATTCGGTGCGCTCGGGCCGGCCGCTGAAATCCGAGGAGATGAACGCGCTGCTGCGCCAGATGGAGGCGACGCCCGGCGCCGGCCAGTGCAACCACGGCCGCCCGACCTACGTCGAGCTGAAGCTCGCCGACATCGAGCGGCTGTTCGGGAGGCGATAGCTCCCTTCGCCCCGCAAAGCGAGAAGAAGGTGGCGGCCGGAAAAGGCGCCGGGTGAGGGTGCGACCCGCGCACGATGTTGCGCACCCTCAAGATATCAAACGCTTACGACCTCCCCTGCGCGACTCGCGATGGTCGCCGCCTCGACGGGGGCGGGCGGCTCGGGTGCGTGGGTCAAGGCGAGCGGCGGCGGGGCGAGGCGCGCGGTCGGACGCTGGCGCGCGGGCTTGCCGAGACGGGCCGGCCGCGCGAGGCCGTGATAGCGGTCGAGTTCGGCCACGATCTTCACGAAATGGGGGATCGCCTTCACCTCGCCCTCCTCGAGCAACGCGTCGGCGCAGAGCAGCGCCTTGTTGAGGCGCGCGACCTGAAGACGGGCGTAGTCCTCCGGCGAATCGAGCCGGCGGTCGGCGAGCGCCTGGGCGATCGCGCGGCGGACTGCGGCCACGCTCATACCCATGGCGTTGGCGATTTGCGGAACGCTGTAGCCGGACATGAGCAGGTCGAAATAGCTTTCGCGCCGCTCGATGAGCCGGGCGCGCCGCGCCTTCCCCGCGGCGCGCTTGCGCGCCCACTCGGACAGCGGCTTTTCGTCATCGGGCAAGCGCGCTCCGGGTTCTTCTGATCCTGAAGCTATGATACCGCTATTTCCGTTTTTCCGCAACACAAATCATTTCGCCTTCCCGGCAATGCGCCCCTGCGGCGCACGGGAGAAGGTTGGATCGCAGAGAATCGCTTTCGAGCCGGATTCGACCTTGAGCAGGAGTTCGTTGCGACCGATTCAACGTCGCGTATCGACGTAGAGCGGGCATTGCGACGCGCGGCCCTGAACGCCTAAATTGGGCGGAAAGTGCGCCTACAGCGGTCGCCTCGGGAAGGGCCGGAATCCGCGCCAAAGCCGTCCTTCCGTTGCGAGCGCGAAATAAGCGTTACCGCCCATTTGCAGCATCCTCGCCTGTAAAACTGCGCACTCCTGGGATTTAGTTTCGTCTACATTACAACAATGTTCTTGACATTCACGTCGGTGTCGTGGTGCTTAGTAAATTTGTGAGAAAAGCTGGGGAGGACTTGATGAAACGGATCATCAGAACCATCGCGCTCGGTCTACTGGTAGTAACGGCCCTTGCCGGCAAGAGCGGGTGGCGGGAGGCTCGGGCGC
>NZ_JBKQOT010000659.1:0-4091 GCF_052145395.1 Roseiarcus sp. | reverse complement strand
CGTTGGCCTCGATGGCGACGTCGACGGCATGGTCCACCTCTCCGACCTCGACTGGACGCGTCCGGGCGAGCAGGCGATCGAGGACTACAAGAAGGGCGACAAGGTGCACGCCAAGGTTCTCGACGTCGACGTCGAGAAGGAGCGCATCGCCATCGGCATCAAGCAGCTCGCGTCCGATCCGTTCACCGCCCGCAAGGCCGGCGAGGAAGGCGAGGGCGGCGAATTGCGCAAGGGCGGCGTCGTGACCTGCGAGGTGCTGGAGGTCAAGGACGGCGGCCTCGAGGTGAAGATCGCCGGCACGGACCTCACGACCTTCATCAAGCGCAACGAGCTCGCCCGCGACCGCGGCGACCAGCGCCCCGAGCGCTTTTCGGTCGGCGAGAAGGTCGACGCCCGCGTGGTGCAGTTCGACCGCCGCGCGCGCAAGGTCGCGGTCTCCATCAAGGCGCTCGAAGTCGCCGAGGAGAAGGAGGCGATCGCCCAGTACGGCTCGGCCGACTCGGGCGCCTCGCTCGGCGACATTCTCGGCGCGGCGCTGAAGGCGCGCGAGCAGAAGAAGTAAGCTCACGCCCTCTTTGGGCGTCGCGGTTCAGGCCCGCGGGGAGCGATCCCCGCGGGCCTTTTTGAGTCCGGGCCGTCGAGCGTCGCCCGGACATTTGGCGCCTGGCGTCCAACGACGACGCAGTGGCGGGCCAAATAGTCCCGGGCGCGGATTCAATGAATACATAGACTTGCGGCGAAAATTCCGGGCGACTATTCGGCGGCGTGTCGAGCGCGGACATGGCCCGACCGGGTTCGGGGCGCGCGAATACGCATACGAGGTCTCTCGCGCGCCGCGTCGACGCCACCCGAGATCTTTGGGACCCTCGCATTTCCGGGCGCGGATTCAACGTTTTCAAGGCTTTGCGGCGGACTTTCCGAGCGATTGTTCGGCGGCGCGTCGAGCGCGGGCAAGGCCTCGCCGGGTTCGGGGCGCGCGCAAACGCCACCTTGCTCCCGCGCCACATCGACGCCGCCCGATATTGCCGGGACCCTCGCAATTCCGGGCGCGGATTCAATCTTATCAAGGCTTTGCGGCGGATTTTCCGGGCGATTGTTCGGCGGCGCGTCGAGCGCGGACACGGCCCGACTGGCTCGGGGCGCGCGAAGACGCCAGCCTGCTCTCGCGCGGCATCGACGCCGCCCGAGATCTTTGGGACCGTCGCAATTCCGGGCGCGGATTCAATCTTCTCAAGGCGTTGCGACGGGTTTTCCGGGGGGTGTAATTGCCAACTGTGTCATGCCCGCGGAGGCGGGCATCCAGGGCCCCGGAGTGACGAGGGGGTAATCTCGCGCAAACGCGACAACTTGTCCGAGCGGCGGCCCTGGATCCCCGCGTTCGCGGGGATGACAAGGAGCAATGTCCTCCCCGCTTCCGGCCTCCGGCGATGGGCCTCGGGGCGCTGGCGTGCGGCGCGCGAGAATCTGCCAAATAATCGCGCGCATGCGCTTCCCGCTCACGGCGAAAATGGCGCCGCGATCTTGGCGACGGAGACGCCGCGAAGGAGCATTCCGATGACGAACTGGTCACGCAAGAATCTTGCACGGCGTGCGCGTCCGCTGGCGGATTGCCGGGGTCAGGCGAAGCGGCTTCGCAAACTCGGACAACGCGTGCTCTCCTTGGGTAAGAACAAAGATAGAACACGGGCGCCCATATGGCAAGATATTGTTGCGTTTTCCGGTGTTCGGCTTGGCGGCGAGACGCTCGCGCCGTCCACCGCCGACAGTCTCCACCGGCTTCACGGACACGTACCCTGCCGTCTCGCCCGCACTTCGGATCGACGAAACCCTTCACCAAAGTGGTTATTCCGCCAAAGCGATTGAAACGTCGGGGATCGACGTTTAGCGGTCACTTCGGATCGCGGCCATGAACGCTCGCAGTTGGGCGGAAACCTGCCGCCCGCTTGGGGAGGGGCTGGCAGATGTGGAAGAAAACCCTCATTTTGATATGAGCGTCGCACCGTTGCTCTTCGACCCAGATCTACAGGCCGCTTTCGAGGCCGAGTTGCCCCCAGAGTCCGCACTGGTGCTCTGCCCCAAAGCCTAGCTCTATGTGTGGATTTGGTGCTGCCTGGACGTCGTCGGAAGTGCCGTCATAACGCTTCCAAAAGTCCCGGAAGGGCTCTCTGCCGTTAGGGTCGAGCGTTGCGACGAAATTGGTCCAATACCGGACCATTTCCCGCGAGAGGTGCTGTTCGTCTGGGCTGAGGGGGAATGGATCGGTCGGGACCGGATAGTTGACGTTGGGAAAAAACGCGCTGGGGTCGAAGATGAACTGGAGTTCGCTGGCATGTGTCGCGCCATAGGGGAAGACGGTGGGCAGGTTGAAGAGTTCCGGCGCGTTCGTGTCCTTGAACTCGTACGCCCAGACCGGAACGTATTGACTGAGGAGCTGGTCGGCGGTGCGCGCTGTGCAGGCGAACAGCGAGTCGGTGACGATTGCAGCCGCCGCCTCTCCGGGTGCCGCGGCCGCGCCGTCTGTCAAATAGTTCGCGATCGGGTAGTGGCTCTCGATCGTCGCCAACGGAGGATTAGGGTACGCGGCAAACAGGTTCGCGACCACGCTCGCATAGTTTCCGCTGGTCACGACCCCGTTGAACAGCGGAATGAAAAGGCGGCCCTCGTCGAGGTTGGTCCCCTGAATCACGGGGACCTTGTTGAAGTTGTCGTCGCTAAAGGCCTGCTGCGGCGTTTCCGGCAACGTTGGGACGTTCGGCCCCACCACGTTGACCCAGCCGAGCGGCAATTCGGCGGCGAGAACCGCGGAAACCGGCGCTGCTTGTAAGCAGGGGAGGGTTGTGCATCCCAAAGCTTTGACGAAGGGGACGCCGCTCACGGCTTCCAGCACGGCCTGCGGGTACTGGAAGACGATGCACGCGCTTTCGATGATCGCCCCGCGAAACAAGCCTGCCGCCGTCGGCGAGGCGAGGTGGGAACAGGTGTCGAACGCACCGGCGGACTCGCCGGCGATGGTCACCTTGTGCGGGTCGCCGCCAAAGGCGGCGATGTTGCGGTTGACCCAGCGCATCGCAAACTGCTGGTCCATCAGCCCATAATTTCCCGAGCTGTTGGGGCTCCCGTCGTCCAAAAGCGGGTGAGCAAGCCAGCCAAGCGCGCCTAGGCGATAGTTGATCGTGACGACGATGATGTGGCCTTGGGTCACGAGGGGCATCGGATCGTAGGTGCTGCCCTCGCCGTATTCGTTGGAGCCGCCGTGGATCCAGAAAAGGACCGGCAGCGGCTCGCCGCCGGCAGCGGACCGATCGGCTGGAACATAGATGTTGAGAAAAAGACAGTCCTCGCTGTCGGCGCTGCCAGGCGCCGGGACCGTGTTTGGCGGTGTCGGAAGCGGGATCGAGGTGCCGAACTGGGAGATGTTCTGCGGACACGGAGCGCCAAATTGCGTCGCGGCGGTGGGATTCTGCTGCGTACCATAGGATCCTGGAGGTTTCGGCGGCGCCCAGCGGCCAACTCCGGCGGGCGACGCCGCGTAACGGACGCCTAACCACTGATCGACGGATCCGACGGTTTTCCCCTGCACCCAGCCGTTTGTGGTTTCGACAAGCGTCGATGCGGCGGCGCCCGTGATCCCGAGCACTGCTACAAGGGTTATCGTGGCAGCCATCATCGCACTAAGTTGCGCCATCCTCAGTGCAGACTTCGCTCCCAAGCGCCCTGCTTCGCCGAACGTCATATTTCCCTCCCGAAGATCGGACCTAGATTATTGATTGATACAACCACAGATCCTGCCGCTTGTCGCCACGAAAAACAATCGCCCTCCCCCCGGCGGTAAACGACATGCTTTTATCCGGGATTGTCTTCGGTGAGAACCCGACAAACGCTCGCCTCGTGCACGCGGAGGCGCCGCGCGATCTCGACCACCTTGCCGTTGCGCCGGATTACGGTGGATTACGGTGACACACCCGGATTACGGGTAGAGTCGAGGAAGGGCGCGGTAGCTTGAGGCTTCTGCCAATCGCTCCGTTTCCCTTCCCCGCTCATCAAACCGGACGTGCGGATTTCCCGCATCCGGCTTTCCGACTGGCTTCATG
>NZ_JBKQOT010000658.1:0-3979 GCF_052145395.1 Roseiarcus sp. | reverse complement strand
GAACGCAAGCTCCGGTACGTCCGGGAGCGGATCACGCTCGCCCGGCGCGACATCGTCAAAATCATCGCCACAGGCATCGAGGAGAGCGTTCCACTGCGAACGGCAGGGCAGGGGCCTTCGACCTGGGAGGGGGTGCATAGCGACTATCGCGCCATCGTCGGTCGGATTCCCCGGAACGCCACGATCGAGAACCTCGAACCGATCGCCGACGAGCTTGCCGCGCTCTCCGAGCAGCTGGTTAAGGTCCTGGAAGGTCACGTCGAAACAAAGATTTTGAACGGCAATGCCGCCCACAATGAGCGCCACATACATAATTCAAACCCAAAACCCCTAATTGAAATTGAACCGGCTTCCCAGGGAAGCCCGGCTGCGCCGTCTCAGCCGACTCCCGAACCGAAGCGGTCGGCAGAGATCGTGTTTCCGTTAGGCATGGTCCTCAAGGCTTGCCCGGACATTGCCGATTACGCCAAGGGCGAGATCTTACACTGGCGCGATTTGACCGCCGCTGCGAGCGTTGCGAGGGCGGCGCTTGGGATAAGCCCCAGCGCCTGGGAGACGGCGCAAGCCGTCATGGGCGAGACTTCCGCCGCCATCGTCGTCGCCGCGATCCTGCAGCGCGGAGCCGCGATCACCAGCGCCGGGGGCTATCTGCGGGAACTCACGCGGAAGGCGCAAGCCAACGAATTCTCGATCGGCCCGATGCTCATGGCGCTCCTCGGTGGTCGAAATCGCGAAAGGAAGCGCGCGTGAGGGGAGCCGCCCAAGGACGAGCAACAAACCCGGCCATAACCTCGCCCGCGGCGTCGTTTTGCTCGTCGGGAACGAATCAAGCTGCGCGACACAGGCGTCAACGACGATATCGATGTCCAGATTTCTGGATCGGTTGGCAAAGGCGCGTCGGATACGGGCGCGCGCCCAGAGCGAGCGGCGCCGAAGCGCCCGCTAAGGGCAGCAACGCCGTCGTTTTCCCGGGTCGCATGTCGCTAAACACTCATTTGAAAAACCCAACAGATCGGTTATGAACAGAGATGGTGGTGGTTCACAGGGCCCACGGATACCGGTTCGTGATTTATACGCTCGACCATGAACCCGCGCATATCCACCTTACCGGACCCGGCCAGGCGAAAATCAATCTTCTGGGTCCGGATGGCTCGCCGGAATTGGTCTCGAGTGTTGGGATCAAGCGATCCGACATGAGGCGACTGTTTGCCGAAGTGGTCGAGCGGCGTGAGGAATTCTTGAAGGCGTGGGAGCGAATCCATGGCTGATTTGACGGAAGACCAGCTAACAAAGGCCGAGGCGCTGGGCCGCGAACTGCTTCAGACTCAGCCTCGGGCGATCGCCGCGCATTTCGACAGGACCGCCGGCCGGGTCGTCATCGATCTGGTCAACGGCTGCGCCTACGCTTTTCCTGCTGAGCTCGTTCAGGAGCTGCGTGGCGCGAGCAACGACGATTTGGCTGGCGTCGAGGTCGACGGAGTGGGGTTCAACCTGCACTGGCCCAGACTGGACGTCGATCTCTACGTTCCCGCGCTAGTCTCGGGCATTTTCGGGACGCGAGCCTGGATGGCAAGCGAATTAGCGCGCCTCGCGGGCCGGACGAAATCGCCGACGAAAGCGGCGGCGGCCCGCGCCAATGGAGCCAAGGGGGGGCGGCCGCGAAAAACGGCGGGCACGGGTTGAGTGGGCGGCGCCGGCGCGTCTCGCCTAAGAGGCCCGCGGCCTTGGTGAGATTGACCCGGAAGCGGACGCGGCGCCGCTCGCAATGGCGGCTCATTTTCGCGGAAGTGGCCGAGCGCCGCCACGGCTCACGGGCGACTTCGCCTCGTCTTCGCCTCATCGCCTCACACGCCCAGACGCGCCGCCTTGCCGCGCGACCGTTCCGCGTCGTTGTAATAGCTTGCCGCCTGCTGGACCGACCTGTGCTGGGACTGCCGCATCGCTTCCGGCAGCGCGACGCCGCGTCGCGCCGCTTCGGTCAGATAGCCCGCCCTCAGTCAGTGCGCCGAATAATCGCGGGGATCGAGGCCCGCCGCCGCTGACCGGCGTTTGACGATCAGGTTGATCGACTGGGGCGTGAGGGCGCGCTCTTCCACCGCGCCCCAGCGGTCGACGGCGCGAAACACCGGTCCTTTGGCGATTTCGGCGCGGCGAAGCCAGTACTTCAGGGCGACGACCGGCGGGCCGACCAGGAGCGCCGCGCCGTCGTCGTCGGCGACCGTGGTCTTGGTGCGGCTGAGCCGGATGGCGAGGCAGGGCAGGGCGACCGAATTCGGATCGGCGGGATCGAGGGGAACGGGCGGCTCGTCCTGCAGCTGCTCGACCCTGAGCTGCGCCACCTCGCTTCGCCGCCGGCCGCCGGAGGCGAAGGCGACCATCAGGATCGCGGCGTCGCGGGCGTCGACCAGCCGGCCTTCGGCGCAGGTCGCGACGAGCCGGTCGAGGATGTCGCGGGTCACGGCGCGCCGGTCGAGGATGACGCGGGTCACGGCGCGCCGGCTCTTGCGGCGGCGCGGGCGGGCGGACGCGCGCACGGCGAGCCGCAGCGCCGAGCGCAGGGCAGGGGAGGCGAACGGGCCCTCGAGGCCTTTCCAGCGATGCAGCGTCGCCCAGCTCGACAGCCGCCGCTTGACCGTCGCGGGGGCGTGCGGACCCCCGGCGCGGAGAAGCCCGTGGTCGCTGAGCGCCTCGGCGACGTCCTCGGGCATGCCGTGCCGGGCGCCGGTTTCCCGCTTGGCCGGATCCCAGAGGTGATGGGCGACGAACTTCAGGATCAGGCTTTCGCTCGCTGGCCAGGGCCGCCGGTCGCGGCGAGCGCCCAGGCTTCGAGATAGGCGACGTCCGAGGCGAGCGCCCTGAGCGTGTTTTCCCCCATGCCGGCGCGGGCGAGGTGCTTCAGCGTCTCGACGTCGTCGTCGTCGCTCAGAAGCTGTGCGAGACGATCGCGCCGGTCGATCGGCAGGATGGCGGCGAGCGCGTCGAGCTGCAAGGCGCGTCGCTGCTCCGGATCGTCCTGAAGCCGGGAGTTGGGTCGGCGTCCATGCGCCTCGCCTTCGCCGAAAGGGCGCGAATCAGACGATCGGCCCCAAGCGTCGCAGCATACGAAACCCCGCATCGCGAGCGAAAGGGGCGGGAAGGGCGCGGCAGCGGGGCGGCAAGGGCGCGGCAAGCGAGGGCGCCTCGGCGCGCCGACGCTTGCGGTAGCGGAGACGGAAAGCACGGGGATCCGGTTTTTTGCCCGGCAGGCCAGGGAGCGACAGGATGGCGGGCGCTCGCGACCCAGGGGGAGAGGGGGCCGATTGCGAAGGGCGCGCGGAGGGGCGTCGGCTGTCGAATCCTTGTTCGCGATCGATTTTTGGTTGCTATCGATACTTGGGACTACTCGATAGGCGAACCCTCACTGTGATTATCGACTACGCGTTTCGCACCTAATAGGGCAGGGGACCTGGTTATAGAGGCCGAGCCCTCGATCACAGCCCCGCGGCCTTGGGGATGTTGACCCGGAAGCGGTCGCGGCGGCGCTGGTGCCGGCGGGTCATTTCCGCTGACGCGTGGCCGAGGTGCTTCTCGACGTAGCGTTAGTCGATCTCGGCCAACGACGCGAGGCCCGCGCGCAGCGAATGCCCGGAAAACTTTTCCTCACGGTCGCGTTCGGACAGATCGCCGCGCACGCCAGCGGCGACCGCGAGGCGCTTGATGAGGCGCGCGACATGGGGCGGTGAGTGACGCTAAATCTTGGTGTCGACGAGCGAGCCAATCACGGCCGGGCGTCCCGACCAAGCTCGCGGTCGTGTGTCAAAGTCCAAGCCTTTGATGTCAGCAATTGTCAATTTAGTGTTCAGCCTTTTTACTCCGGTTACGCTACCGAGCCCCACTGCCGTCCGGTTAACTGAAGGGTCGTGTCTTGGAGATCGGCTGATTGATTGGGTTTGCGGGGGAAGATGGGCGGTGTCGACTTGAACTGAGTGGCAGGGCAGTC
>NZ_JBKQOT010000657.1:0-4565 GCF_052145395.1 Roseiarcus sp. | reverse complement strand
CTCGACGGCCCTCTTGCTCCGATTCAATGCGCCTCGGTCACCGCCTTCAGGCCGTGCGAGGACTGCCGGGACCTCAAGAGTTGCGCCGTCCGGCAGATCATGGTCGAGGCCCGCAACGCCATCGCCTATGTGCTCGACAATCGGACGCTGGCGGAATTGTGGACTTTGACCAATCCGCCCGAGCTAGCTGCAATGTATCACATCTAGCGCAGCCATCGCCGCCCGCGGAAGGTCCCGCGTTGTTAACGTCTGGAGTGGCGCCTGCTATCTATAACTTGAAGACCATAAGGATATTAGACCGCAACTTCTGCGAGCGGCTTCGACGTTTGGCTTATATCACCGTTCTCGGGCAGCTTACGACGCCGATCCGTGTTGAGGATTTTATTAAGCGGCGGCGCCGAGTATGCGGCTTTGCTCTCCGTGCGGGTCTCCTCTCGATATTGTCGGCCTCGCGTGCACAAATTGTAGGGACGACGAGGTCAAATTAAAATTGACAAGTTTTATGGACTTTCTGTACGAATGCCCTGACGGACTTGTCCGTGGGCTGCCACGTATGGGTTGGAGGCGCGACGCGCCGATCGGGAACCGACCTTACCAGGGGATAATAATGTCGAAAAAAACTCCCATCCGCCGAGCCGCGGGCGTTGCGCTGGCGATCGTGGCCCTCGCCGCCGGATTTGGCGCGGCGACTTCGGTCCAGGCCGGACCGGTTGTCGACAAGATCAAGGAGCGCGGCCTCATTCGCGTCGGCGTCGGCAGCCAGCCCGGATTCTTTTCTCCCGACGCCAGCGGCAAATGGCAGGGGTTCTTCATCGACTTCGGCCGGGCGCTCGCCGTGACCGTTTTCAACGACCCGGACAAGGTCGAGTTCACCAACACTTCGCCCCAGCAGCGCCTTCCCGCTCTGCAGGCCGGGCAATTCGACGTCCTGCTTTCCGGTGTGACCGAGACGATCGTCCGCTCTTTCAAGCTGAACTTCAATTTCGGACCGGTCGTCTTCTACGACGGACAGGGCATTCTGGTGAAGAAATCGCTCGGCGTGTCCAAGGCGTCCGATCTCGACGGCGCCACGATCGGCGTGCAGAGCGGCACCACCGGCGAGCTCAACATCGCCGACTTCTTCAAGAAGGCCAACAAGACCTATAAGCCCCTGGTGATCGAAGACACCAACACCTTCTCGCAGGCGCTGCTGTCCGGCCGTATCGACGCCCTGACCCAGGACAGCTCCGACCTCGGCTTGCGGCGGGCGGCGTTCCCCAATCCGGACGACTACGTGTTGATGCCCGAGCGCCTGTCGAAGGAGCCGCTCGCGCCCGCCATCCAATGGGGCGATGACCTGTGGCTGCAGATCGTGAACTGGACCGTCTACGCCACCATTCAGGCGGAGGAGTGGGGCATCACCAGCCAGAACATCGACAGCTTCCTCACAAGCGACGATCCGGCGATCAAGCGCTTCCTCGGCGTCGACACGTCGCTCGGCGAATCCATCGGCCTCGATCCCAAATTCGCCTACAACATCATCAAGAAGGTCGGGAACTACGGCGAGATATTCGAGCGCAATCTCGGCAAGTCGACGAAGATCGGCTTCGACCGTGGCCTGAACCGGCTGTGGACCCAGGGCGGCCTCCTCTATTCGCCGCCGTTCCGTTGAGAACCGAGCGAGCCGGCGTCACGCCGGCTCCCTCCGCCAGATGCGAATGAGACGGCGAGCAGAACCCCAATGACGGACGCCCGGGCGGCGCCCCCTCCCGCCGAAGGCACCGGCTTTGCAGCGTTTCGGCGCTGGTGGGGCGATCATGCGCTCGCGCAGGCGATCGGCCTCGCCGCCGCAGCCGTCTTTGTCGCCTTCCTGGCCTCGAATCTCGTTGCGAGCGTGCGCCGGCTCGGCATGTCGCCGAGCTTTGATTATCTGACCCAGCCGGCCAATTTCGACATCTCGGAGTCGCTGATCGTCTATCGCGCCGGCGACCCGTACAGCCGCGCGATCCTCGTCGGCCTTCTCAACACCATCAAGCTCGCCGTGTCCGGCTGCGGCCTGGCCACCATCCTCGGCGTGAGTTTGGGCCTGATGCGCGCGGCCGGCAATCCGCTGCTCGCGAGGCTGGTGGACGCTTATGTCGAAGTTGTCCGCAACACGCCGCTGGTGCTGCAGCTGTTCTTCTGGATTGCGCTCACGCACACGCTCCCGCCGGTTCGGCAGGCGCTCGAGCCGCTGCCCTTCGCCTATCTCTCGGTGCGCGGCGTCTATCTGCCCTGGATCACGATCGAGGGCGGCGCGATCTGGCCTATCGTCGCCTTTTTCGTCCTGCTCGCTTGGATCGTACACGCAGTCCACAAGCGGCTGGGGCGCCCGCTGTCTTCGCTCGAATGGCTCGGCATCCTCTCGACGGCCGTCATCGCTCCGGCCGCCTGGATCGTCGCCGAGAACGTCCGGCTGTCGGTCGATCTGCCCGTCCTCAAGGGCTTCAACATCGTCGGCGGCGTGAGCCTCACGCCCGAATTCGCGGCGATGCTGGTCGGACTCTCGGTCTATTACGCGGCCAACATCGCCGAGATCGTGCGCAGCGGCCTGCAATCCGTCACGCATGGACAATGGGAAGCGGGGCGCGCGCTCGGGCTTCATCGCACTCGCGTGCTTCAACTCATCGTCCTGCCGCAGGCCATGCGGGTGATCACGCCGCTCATGACCTCGACCTATCTCGACCTGACCAAGGACACGACGCTCGGCGTCCTGATCGGATTCACTGAGGTCACCGCCGTGATCAAGACGAGCGCCAACAACACCGGCAACGCAGTCGAGACGATCCTCGTGCTGGTCGCGGTGTTTCTCTCGATCAGCCTTCCCGTATCGGCGGCGATCAACGCCTACAACCGGATGCTCGCTCGCCGCGGAGTGGTCACGTCATGACGATTCTGCTCGAGGGCGCGCGACTGGCGCAGCCAAAGCCGGAGCGATGGCGCGTGGCCGCGGCCGATCTTTTCTCCTCGCCGGTCAACGCCGCGGTGACCGTCGTCGTCGCCGGCGTGATCGTCGTTGCGCTTTGGCAGTTCGCCCGCTGGGCAGTGTTCGATGCGGCCTGGTCGGGCGGCCCGGAAGCCTGCCGTGCCCGCAGCGGCGCCTGCTGGCCCTTCGTCCGAAGCAACGCCCAGCTCATGGTCTTCGGGGTCTATCCCCAGGACCTGCTGTGGCGGCCGGCCGTGAGTCTCGTTCTGATGGCCGGGGTCGTTGTGGCGAGCATGATTCCCCGCCTGTGGAGCGCGCCGCTTGCGCTCGCCTGGGCTGCGGTTCCGGCGGCGGTCTGCATCCTGCTTTCCGGCGCTTTCTTCGGCCGTCCTGTCTCGACCAACGAATGGGGCGGGTTGCCGCTCACGCTTCTCGTCTGGATGATCGCCTTCGCCGGCGCCTTCGTCGTCGCTGTGCCGCTCGCTCTGGCGCGGCGCTCGAAAATGGGCGGCCTGCGCACTGCGGCGATCATTCTGATCGAACTCGTGCGCGGCGTGCCGATGCTGGTTGCGCTCTACGTGAGCCGGTTCATCGTGCCGATGATGACGCCGGCGTTCGAGGTGAACCTGTTCGTCAGCGTGGAGACGGCGCTGATCCTGTTCGTGGCCTCCTATCTCGCCGAGATCATTCGCGCGGGGCTGCAGTCGCTGCCGCGCGGCCAGACGGAGGCTGCGAGCGCGCTGGGCTTAAGCTACTGGCGCATGACCCAGCTCGTGCTGCTGCCGCAGGCGCTGCGGGCGGTGATTCCGGCGCTCGTCAATCTCGGCATCGGCGTGCTGTTGAGCACTCCGCTCGTCGCGGTAATCGGCATGACCGATTTCCTCAGCGCCGTGCGTGAAGCCGCGAGCCACGAGCAGGAATGGCCCGGCTGCTACACGACCGCCTATTTCGTCGCCGGGCTCGTCTTCTTCTCTATCTGTTTCATCGCGTCGCGCTACAGCCGGTGGCTGGAGCGGCGCCTTCGTGCGGCCGGCCATGCCTGAACATCGTCTCCGACAAAGCCTCGAATCCGTCCAGGGCGCGCGACGTCCGCCGCCTCGGGCCGCCCCGGCGATCGAGTTCGTCGGCGTCCACAAATGGTACGGCGCGTTTCAAGTCCTGCGCGACATCCGCCTCGCAGTCGACCCCGGCGAGCGGGTGGTCGTATGCGGACCGTCGGGCTCTGGCAAGTCGACGCTTATCCGCTGCGTCAACCGCCTCGAGGAGCATCAAAAACGCACGATTCGGGTCAACGGGGTCGAACTGACCGCGTCGCTGAAGCAGACCGACCGCGTCCGGCGTGAAGTCGGCATGGTCTTTCAGCAGTTCAACCTGTTTCCTCATCTGACTGTGCTGGAGAATTGCGCGCTGGCGCCGGTTTGGGCTGAGGGCGTGAAGCGCCCGGAAGCGGAAGAGCGCGCGCACGCGCTGCTCGCCAAAGTGAAGATCGCCGACCAGGCGCACAAATACCCTTCCCAGCTTTCCGGCGGGCGGCAGCAGCGCGTCGCCATCGCCCGCGCCCTCTGCATGAACCCGAAGATCATGCTGTTCGACGAGCCGACCTCAGCGCTCGACCCGGAGA
>NZ_JBKQOT010000656.1:0-5945 GCF_052145395.1 Roseiarcus sp. | reverse complement strand
GGCGCAAGGCGCGGAATCGCCGGATTTTTTGCCCTGTGAGCAAAGCGCGGGGGCGAACAAACGCCTTTCCCTTTGGCGCCGGGCCTTCTACAAGTCTCGCATGATTCGCCCGACGATCTGGCGCGTTTTTCTCCTCATCGGCGGCGTGGCGTTTGCGGCGCCGGCCCACGCCCAGCTCGCGCTGCCGGGCGCCGCGCCGGCCGCGCCTGCGGGAGCGCAGGCGGCGGCGTCCAAGCCGAAGAAGTCCGCAGGCGCCAGGACCGAAAAAGGCGCAAGAGCCGGCAAGCCCGCGGTAAAGACCGCGGCGGGCCTCGAGTCCGTCGGTGGGCGGCCGCTCATGCTGAACGGCGGGACCGGGCAATTGCTGATCTCCGGCAGCGGCCAAACGTTGCAGGTCGACAAGCTGAGCCTCGCCGGGGAAGGGGTCTCCGATCCTTCCCAGCGCTGCGTCGTCAACATCGTCGGCGAAAAGCCGATCGCAGCGACCAGCGACGGACGGCCCGACGGTCTCGATCGTTACGAGGTCGATGTGCCGGCATGTCCGTTCGCCTTCGACGTCGTCGACGGCGCGGTGCTTGTCCCGGCGCAGATCACCGCCTGCGTGTTCAAGGCCGCCGACTGCCAGACCAGTCCGAGCGGGCTCTGGGGGCCCGACGGCGCGACGCTCGAGGCCGACGCGGCGGCGATCGCCAAGTGGCGCGCCGATGCCGAGAACGCCATGGCTCGCGCGCTGCACGCGCTCGAAGAGCGCGCCAAGGACAATTCCGACGCGGCCAACCTCGTGCGGGACCAGAGCGGCTTCGCCGGGGAGCGCGACGACGTCTGTCGCGACTACGTCAAGGAATCCGCGCATGGTTTTTGCGCCGCGAGCGTGACCGAGGCGAGGGCGGCCCTCCTCGAAGCCCGGCTGGCAGCCCTGTCGCCCGGCGACAAGAGCGACAAGAGCGCGAAGTCGGACAAGCCCGCCAAGCGCAAGAAGGCCAAGGCCGCGGCCGCCGGCGCCGCCGTTGAAAAGGCGCAGTAGCGGCGGCCCCTGCTCGACGATCTGGCCCGGGCGCGCAGTCCGCGCTAAGGAAGCTGCGCCCGTCTTGGAGGCTTGCGACATGACCGCCCATTCGACAGGAACGCCCGCCGGCGGGACCGGCTCCCGATCCGGCACTCTGAAGGCCAAGGCTGCTGAGGAGTTCCGCCGCTTCGTCGGTCTCTTCGTCTATCTCTGGATTTTGTTCGCCGTGTTTGCAATCAATCAGGGCATCGTGCTGCGCCAGCACGACATCGCCTGGAGCATGCAGGGGATGGCCTTCATCAATGCGCTCGTGTTCGCCAAGGTGATGATGCTGTTCGAGATGTTCGATCCCGGCCGCTGGCTGCGCACGCGGCCAATGATCTACCCGATCCTCTACGAATCCTTCCTGCTGATGATTCTGTTTCTGGTCGTGCACGTCATCGAGAAGGTCGTCGAGGGCGTATTCCGCGGAAACACGATCGTCGATAGCCTGCCGGACATCGGCGGCGGCGGCCTGGTGGGCCTGCTCAGCGCCTCCGTCATCATGTTCGTCGCGCTGACGCCATTCTTCGCCCTGCGCAACCTGAGCTTCGCACTTGGCGCCGACCGGCTCCATGCGCTGCTGTTCGGCGGCGGCGCGCCCACGTCGGACGCCTCCGAGCGCTGAATTCGCCCCGGCCGGACGGCCACTTTATTTTGGCGCCGCGGTCGGTTAGGTTTCCCGCGCCAATAACAGCGCCAGGGCGCGGAACAGTGTGGGGTGGACATGGGGATGTGGCAGGAATTCAAGGAATTCGCGATCAAGGGCAACGCCCTGAGCCTTGCCGTCGGCGTGATCATCGGCGCGGCCTTCGGCAAGATCGTCGACGCGCTGGTCAACGACCTCATCATGCCGATCGTCGGCATCGCCGGAAAGGCGGACTTCTCCAACTACTACCTCCCGCTGTCGAGCTCCGTCACGGCGACCAACCTCGCGGACGCGCGCAAGCAGGGCGGCGTGTTCGCCTATGGCGATTTCATCACCGTGGTGATCAATTTTGCCATCGTCGCGATCGCGCTGTTCCTGCTGATCAAGGGGATCACCGCCCTGAACCGCTCGGACAAGGAAAAGGCCGCCGCCGCGCCGCCGCCGCCGAGTCCGGAGGTCGTGCTGCTGACCGAGATCCGCGACCAGCTCGCGAAGCGCGGCGCCTGAGCCTGTCCGGGCTACGGCAATCGGCTCAAGACGTCGCGGCGCTTTCCGCTTCGTCCTGGCCTCGCTCTCCCTGAGGCTCGCGCGCGGCGAGCCAGAACGACGCCTGCGCGATCAGCCCGGACAGCGCGAGCACGATCGCGGAAGCAAGGGCCGGGTTTCGACCTAAGCCCGCCAGCGCGACCAGCGTAGCGCCGACGACCATCTGCGCGGCGCCGTAGAGTCCCGAGGCTGATCCCGTGACGCGCGGATTGACGCTGATCGCCTGCACCAACGCCGCCGGCGCCGCCGCGCCGACGCCGACGCTGAACAAAAACATCGTCCCGATCACGCCCGGCAACGTCACCCGATCGGCGAGGACGAGCGCGAGGAACGCCGTCGCCGCCACGACGCTCAGGCCGTTCGCCCCCACCAGAAACGCGCGGAGCGGAAAGGCCATGATCGTCCGGCTGGCGATCAGGTTGCCGAGCCAGATTCCCGAAACCAGCAGCGCGAGATAGACCCCGGTCTCGGCGCTCGGCACATGCAGCCGGTCGACGAAAATGAAGGGCGCCGACGCCAGGAAGGCGTAGAGCGAAGTCGTGGCGCAGCCTCCGCCGACGGCATAGCCGAGAAAGCGCCGCGATCTCAGGAGGGCGAGATAGGCCTGCATATGGGTCGAAGCGCTGACGTGCGCCATGTCGGGGCGTGTCTCCGGCAGGACGCGCCAGGCGAGCGCGAGGTTGGCGACGCCGAGCGCGCTCAAGCCCAAAAGAATCGTCCGCCAGCCCCAAAGCATACTGAGAGCGCCGCCGATGACCGGCGCGACGGCCGGGCCCGCGGTCACAAGCAGGTTCATGAGCGCAAGACGCTGGGCGGCGTCATGGCCCTCGGAGGTGTCGCGGATGATGGCCCGGGCGAGCACCAGCCCTGCGCAGCCGCCAAACGCCTGAAGAAAGCGCGCGGCGATGAGGGCGTGCGCATCGGGCGCGGCGAGCCCGGCGACGCTCGCCGCGGTGAAAACGGCGAGGCCCGCCAGCAGCGCCGGCCGGCGGCCGAAGCGGTCCGATAGCGGCCCGTAAACGAGCTGCCCGACCGCCAGTCCGAGGATGTACAGACTGACCGTCAGCTGCAATTCGGCCGCAGGCGCCTGGAGGTCGCGCGCCGCGGCCGGCAGCGCCGGCACGAAGATGTGCATGCCGACCGGACCGCTGAAGGTGAACAGTCCCAGGAGCCAGAGCGGGACGAGGATGCGTCGTTTCGCGGTCATCGCCTCGCGGACCTCTTGCGTTCGGCGTCCGCGGGCCGCGCGTCGGAAAGCTTTGCGAGTCGGTTCCTGACGGACTCGAGCAGCCGCAGGGCGCGCGCGAAGTCGTCGTCGGGAAAGTCGCCAAGCACGATGTCGCGGATGTCCTGCGAGACGCGCTCGACCTGATCGACCATCCGCTGGCCTCGCGCCGTCAGAACCAGGCTTTTCGCGCGCCGGTCGAGGCCGTCTTCGCGGCGATTGACGAGGCCGGTCCGTTCCAGCGCGTCGATCAGGCGAACGACCGTGGATCCGTCCAGCGATAGCGAGGCCGCCAGCTCGTTCTGTCGCATTGCCGTCTCGGAGCGCGCGATCCGGAGCAGGGGAAGCCAGGTTGCTTCCGTGAGCCCATAGGCGTGCAGCCGGGCGTCGACCGCGCGCCGCCATTCTCGCGCGATCTGTGCGACAAGTGGGGCGAAGCGGGCGCGATCGTTGTTCGGCGCGTCGGACATGACCTAATATTAAATGGCTTCCAAATTAATGACATATCAAAATCCGCTTGCGTGCCGTGCGGCGCTCCGCCATGACGCGCTGCCATGACCATCGTCTCTTCTCCCGATCGCAACTGGCTCGCCGAGATCCATCCCACCGTCCGCGAGGCTCAGCCGAGCGGCATCGTGGAAGTGTTCGACTACGGCCGCGGCCGGCAGGGGCTCATTCCGCTCTGGGTCGGCGAAGGCGACCTGCCGCCGCCGGCTTCAGTGAGCGAGGCGGTGAAGGCGTCGCTCGACCGGGGCGAAACCTTCTACACCGCCCAGGCCGGAATCCCGCCGCTGCGCGAGGCGATTGCGGCCTATATGACGCGCGTCTACGGCGTGGCGCCGGGCGGCGGCGCGTTCAATCCCGAAAGCTTCTTCGTCACCATCGGGGGCATGCACGCCATCGAGATTGCGACGCGGCTGACCCTCGGCCCAGGCGACGAGGCGCTGATCCCGTCGCCTGCATGGCCAAATTTCGTCGGCGCGATCGAAACGTCGGGCGCGCGGGCCGTCCCCGTCCCGCTCGGCCGGGTAGGGCGCTGGAGTCTCGATCCGAACCGGCTCGCCGACGCCGTGACCCCGGCGACCAAGGTCATTTTCCTGAATTCCCCGGCCAATCCGACCGGCTTCATCGCCACGCGCGAGGAGATTGCGGCGACCCTCGCCCTCGCCCGCGAGCGCGGCCTCTGGATCGTCGCCGACGAGATTTATGGCCGTCTAACCTACGACGGCGCCCGCGCGCCCTCGTTCCATGACGTGATGGCGCTCGACGACAAAATTTTGTTCGTCCAGACCCTGTCGAAGAACTGGGCGATGACCGGTTTTCGCGTCGGCTGGCTTGAGGCGCCGCCGGCGCTCGGGCCGGTGATCGAGAATCTTGTCCAGTTCACCACTTCCGGCGTGCCGGTCTTCACCCAGCGGGCCGCGATCGCCGCGCTGAACGACGGCGAATCGTTCCTCTCGAGCCAGATCGAGCGCTTCCGCCGGTCGCGCGACATTTTGTGCGACGGGCTGGCGGCGACCGGCCGCGTCCGATTCTGTGAGCCCGAGGCGGCGTTCTACCTGTTTTTCCAGGTCGACGGCTTTCCCGACTCGCGCGCGCTGGCGCTGCGGCTGATCGACGAGGCGGGCGTTGGCGCCGCGCCGGGCTCGGCCTTCGGGCCCGGCGGGGAGGGGCACCTGAGAATCTGCTTCGCCCGCGATCCGACGCAAATCGAGGAAGCGACGCGCCGAATCCTGCGATGGCTGAAAAAGTGAGCCCCGCCCGGCCCGCGCTCATCGAGGCGGCGACCGGCGGCGACCGACCGGAGTCGACGGATTGCGGACGTAGCAGACCGCGGCCTTGGACGCCTCAATTGTGCGGATTCCAGACGTTTGTCGAGCGCGAAAGCGCGCGAGCCACTCTGAAGAATGGCGCGCGCCCTCCCTTGTCATCTCGTGCGCTGCCCAAATGAAAGGGGTAATCCTAAAGATACTCTAGTGGCTTTTCTCAAGGCTGGCAGGATGAGCGTTGGCTAATTAGTCTTCGCCTGAACGCGGACGGCTCGTTGGCTTGCAATTCACGCGATGAGCAGCGAAGCCGAGGCCGGTCAGCCGCGCGCGATTCTAACTCGGGCAGGATAACGGGGAATAGGGTAATGGCTAGAACTGTACTCATGGGCGGCGTGTGTCTTTTGGCGCTATCCGTCGTGCCCGCGTTCGCGCAATCCACAACATCCTCAGCCGCGGTGCGTCCTACGCCCGTACGCGCCGTCCCTGCGCCCAAAGTGGACGTGGGTCTTGTTAGCCTCGTCATGGTCGGGACGGCGGCGTTGGCCATCTATTGGCGAAAGCGCAACTCGTAGTGCAAGTTGGCTATCCTCCGCGAGGCGCCGGCTCGCGAAGACCGAAGGGCGTTCGCGCGCCGACTTGAGATCGGCGACCGTCATGTGATGTTCGTGTTCGCTGCGTGCGTTGCGCTGGCAACGTTGTGGCAACGCATGA
>NZ_JBKQOT010000655.1:0-9143 GCF_052145395.1 Roseiarcus sp. | reverse complement strand
AGCCGGTGTCGGCGCTGCGCAGCGGTCAGTGTATATGGTGCGGATGTCTGTCTTAACCGGATAGGCACGCATGGAGGAAATCGGGTCGGGACGGTCGAACCCTCACCCGACGGCCTTCGACTATTGGCCCGGCCTTCCGCGCGCGAATGGGGCGCGGCGTCCTCGCGGGCGTCGAACCGGTTCGGGCGCCGGGGGCGAGCTTGGCGTTCGCCGGTCCCTTGTTTTTGGCGGAGAAAGGCGCGTGCGCCACTTTTGATTGCGGGAAAGCAGAAAACCTGCTATGAACCCTTCATGCGAGCCTCAGATGAAGCGTGAAGCGGATCGACGCCGTCCCGGACGGGACGCGGCCTTTTGCGCGGGGAGGGGCCGCATGATAAAAAAAATCGCGCGAGGTCGCGCGTAACCCATTGAAAAGGCTCATTTCGGTCGAGAGAATCCAAGCAATTCCAAATAAATCCAAACGCCCGGAAGCGGAGATTCGCGGAGCCCTGCTACCGCCCCGCGGAGGCCTGAGGAAATCCAAATTTCTCCGCGCCGACGCCGTTCGGGCGACTGGCTCTTTGGGCCCGTCGACAAACGGGCGCTTCGCCCGGGCGGCTCAATACCGCCACCGCTGCGCCGCCGCGACCAGAAAGTCGCGGAACGCCTGGACGCGCGCGACGTTCTTCAATTCCTCGGCATAGACGAGGAAGCAGTCCATCTCCGGCATATCGGCATGCGGCAGGAGGCGGACCAGATTCGAGCCGGGCTGCACGACATAGTCGGGCAGCACAGCGATGCCGACCCCGTTCTCCACCGCTCGGGCCATGGCGCCGAGATTGTTGACCGCAATCTGCGGCACGCGCGGATTCTTCGGGTCGCGCCCGACCGCCAGCAGCGAGTTGAGATCGTACAAAAGATGCGTCGCCGTCGGCGCCCCGAACGCGACGAGGTGGTGATGGTCGAGATCCTCGACCCTGCGCGGCTGCGGGCGCTTCTTGAGATAATCGGCCGAGGCGTAAGCGTGGAAATGCACGGTGAACAGCCGCCGCCGGATGAGGTCCGGCTGGCTCGGCTCGCGCAGGCGCAGCGCCACGTCCGCCTCGCGCATGCCGATGTCGAGCTCCTCGTCCGACAAAAGAAGCTGAAGCTTCACTTCGGGATAGAGCTCGACAAACTCGCCGAGCCTCGGCGCGAGCCAGTTCGCCCCGAGGCCGAGGGTGGTCGTGATCCGCAATTCCCCGGTCGGCTTCTCGCGTCTGTCGATCAGCCGGCTGCGCACGGCGTCGAGCTTGAGCACGACGTCCCGCACCGCCCCGAGCAACATCTCGCCCTGTTCGGTCAGGATGAGGCCCCGGGCGTGGCGGTGGAACAGCGGCGCGCCGAGGTCGGCCTCGAGCGCGCCGACCTGGCGGCTCACCGCCGACTGGCTCAAGCCCAGCGTCTCGCCGGCATGGGTGAACGACCCCGCGTCGGCGGCGGCCTGAAAAATACGCAACTTGTCCCAGTCCATGACGTTTCCTGAAGGCCCTGCCGGTTCCGTCGACGCCCGTGAACGGCGTCGTCCGGCGCGCGGGCGGCTTCCTTTCCTACTCGGCCGCTTCCCGCGCGGGCGCCTGCGCGGCGAGCCACCGGTCCGCTTCGAGCGCCGCCATGCAGCCCAGGCCCGCCGCGGTCACCGCCTGCCGGAAAACGTCGTCCGTCACGTCGCCAGCCGCAAACACGCCCTCGACGCTGGTCGCCGTCGACCCCGGCGCTGTCCTGACGTAGCCGTTGGCCTTGAGCTCGATTTGTCCGCGCACGAGCTCGGTCGCCGGCGCATGACCAATGGCGACGAAAACGCCGTCCGTCGCCAGCTCCTCGAATACGCCGGTCACGACATTCCTGAGCCGGACGCGGGTCACGCCGCGCGGCTCATGGTCGCCCAGAATGTCGTCGACGACGCTGTTCCAGCGCACCGTGACATTCGGGCGCGCGAGCAGGCGTTCGATCATGACCTTCTCGGCGCGGAACGTGTCGCGGCGGTGGACCACGGTGACGTTCGCGGCGAGATGAGAGAGATAAAGCGCCTCCTCGACCGCCGAATTGCCGCCGCCGACCACGACGACCGACTTGCCGCGGAAGAAGAAGCCGTCGCAGGTGGCGCAGGCCGACACGCCGAAACCGCGGAACGCCTGCTCGCTCGGCAGGTCGAGCCATTTGGCCTTGGCGCCGGTGGCCAGGATGATCGCGTCCGCCAAAATGGTCCGGCCGCTGTCGCAGCGGACGACGAACGGACTCTTCATCAGCTCGAGCGCGACCACATATTCGCTCTCGATCCGGGCCCCGACGTTCTCGGCCTGGGCGCGCATCTGCTCCATCAGCCATGGGCCTTGGATCGGCTCGGCGAAGCCGGGATAGTTCTCGACGTCGGTGGTGATCATGAGTTGGCCGCCGGCTTCGAAACCCGACAGCAGAAGCGGGTTGAGCATGGCCCGCGCAGCGTAGATCGCAGCAGTGTAGCCGGCCGGTCCCGATCCGATGATGACGACGCGCTCGCGCGCCGGGTGATGGGCAGAAGTCAACAAGACCCCCTTCGATAGGATTGCCAGCGCCGGGTTCATCCGCCGCAGGCGCTTGGATTCACGCCCTTATATGGGGGGCCGGATTGCGCTACAACACGGGCGGCCGAGAGCGCGGGAAAGCGCAAGGGGGCCGTACGAGAGAAGGGAAACCGTTCATGCTCGTCCTGAGGGCGGCCGCTCCGTCGCCGTTCGCTCGCAAGGTGCGGATCGCCGCCGCGGTGCTCGAACTCGACGACCGGATCGAGATTTCCGCCGCCGACACCGGCGATCCCGACGATCTGCTGAGAAAGCAGAATCCGCTGGGGAAAGTTCCGGCGCTGATCCTCGAGAGCGGCGAGGTCCTGTACGATAGCGCCGTCATCGTCGAATATCTCGACGCCCTGGCGGGCGGCGGCCAGATCATTCCCGCTGACCCGGCGACGCGCTTCCGCTCGCTGACCCAGCAGGCGCTGGCCGACGGAATCATGGATGCGGCCGTCCTGCTGCGCTACGAATCGCTCTGGCGCGAGCCGGACGAGCGCTCGGAAAAATGGATCGTCTATCAGGGCGACAAGATTTCCCGGGCGCTCGCGGCTTTCGAGGCGGCGCCGCCCGAGGAACTGAGCGACATCGGCACGATCGCGCTCGCCTGCGCGCTCGGCTATCTCGACCTCCGGTTCGAGGGCGCGTGGCGCGCCGACCATCCGCGCCTCGTCGCCTGGCTCGACCTCTTCTCGGACGCGACGCCGAGCTTCGAGGCGACGCGGTTTCGCGGGTGATCCGGACATCGATGCGCGGTCATGACGCAACGAAATCGCCTGTTGTTTGTGCTACGCGGCTCACGGCTAGACTCTGCCAGACAAGCAACGACTGATGCTTTCCTGGCGGTCTTGAGTTCTCGACCCAGGACAAGACCAAGAAGGGAAGAGTCTTGCCCGCATATCCAAGCTCCGGGGTGTGTCGCGATTTGGATCGGCGATCGAACGGGTGAAGCCTTGCCGTCGGCGTTCAGGGCCGGAACGAAAAGATAAAACGAGCGCCGGGAGGGGCTCATGACAGCGCAAGCGAACGCCGCACAGCAAGACGCGGACCCCTTGGACGCTACCTATCGGAAGGTCGCCTTCCGGCTGATCCCCTATATTTTCGTCTGCTACCTCTTCAACTATCTCGACCGCGTCAACGTCGGCTTCGCCAAGCTGCAGACGCTCGATGACCTGCATTTCAGCGAAACCGCCTACGGGTTGGGCGCGGGCATCTTCTTTCTCGGCTACATCGCCTGCGGCGTCCCCAGCAACCTCATGCTTCGCCGCGTCGGCGCGCGCCGCTGGATCGCCGTGATCATGATCGCGTGGGGCCTGCTGTCGACCAGCCTGCTGCTCGTCCGCGACGCGCCGACCTTCTACGTCCTGCGGCTTTTGACGGGCGCCGCGGAGGCCGGCTTCTTCCCCGGCATCGTGCTCTACCTCACCGAGTGGTTCCCGTCCGTCCGCCGCGGCCAGGTCATGGCCCTTTTCATGTCCGCGATCCCGCTCTCGGGCGTGCTCGGCGGGCCTTTCTCGGGCTGGATTCTGAGCCATTTCGCCGGAGGTCAGGGCGGTTTCCGCGCCTGGCAGTGGCTCTTCCTGCTCCAGGGTCTGCCGACCATCGTCCTGGGCCTCGGCGTTCTCGTCCTGTTCAGCGACGGCATCGATCACGCGCCATGGCTCAGCGGCGGCGAGAAGGCCGCGATGAAGCAGGCGCTCAGCGACGATGCGAAGAGCAGCCCGAAGACCGTCGCCGATAGTTTCGCGGCCGTCCTGCGCAACCCCGGCGTCTGGGCTCTGGGCCTCATCTACTTTTCCATCCAGAGCGGCGTCTACGCGATCAACTTCTGGCTTCCCTCGATCATCAAGACGAGCGGCTTCAGCGATCCGGCTCTGGTCGGCTGGCTGTCCGCTATCCCGTACCTCGCCGCCAGCATCTTCATGATCGCGATTGGGCGTTCCGCGGACGCCCGCCGGGAGCGCCGCTGGCACCTGGCCGTTCCCATGCTGATGGGCGTCGGCGGCCTCATCATCGCCGCCAATTTCGCCCTGAGCCCGACGATCTCCCTCGTCGGCCTCACGCTCGCGACGATGGGCGCCCTCACCGGCCTGCCCATGTTCTGGCCGCTCTCGGGCGGATACCTCAGCCCCGCCGCGGCCGCCGGCGGCCTCGCGCTCATCAACTCCATCGGACAGATCGCCGGCTTCGTCAGCCCCTATCTCGTCGGCTGGATCAAGGACACGACCGGCAGCACCAATACCGCCCTCTACATCCTCGCCGCCGTCATTCTCGTCGGCGTCGCGCTCGTCCTGAGGGTGCCCGGGAAACTGGTGAACCGCTAAGCGAGAACGACCCCGCGCGGACGTGACGCGTCAAGGCCGAGACCTCCTCAATCCGCTGGAACTTCAGGGAGCTGACGGATGAAGATCGTCATTGCGCCGGACTCGTTCAAGGAAAGCCTGTCGGCGCTCGATGTGGCGCTTCACATTCGCGAGGGGTTTCGCGCC
Source organism: Roseiarcus sp. (assembly GCF_052145395.1). Lineage (NCBI taxonomy): Bacteria > Pseudomonadati > Pseudomonadota > Alphaproteobacteria > Hyphomicrobiales > Roseiarcaceae > Roseiarcus > Roseiarcus sp. Next base: position 4,090 of record NZ_JBKQOT010000655.1, on the reverse strand, counting down.
GTCTACCCCGATGCGGATTATGTCGTCCTGCCCGTCGCCGACGGCGGAGAGGGCACCGTGGACGCGCTCGTCGCGGCGACCGGAGGTCGCCGTATCACGCGCCGCGTCGTCGGGCCGCTCGGAGACGAGGTCGATTCTTCGGCGTCACGGGCGACGGCGACGCCGCCGTGATCGAAATGGCGGCAGCCTCGGGGCTCGAGCTCGTGCCGCCCGACGCGCGCAATCCGCTCGTGACCACGACATTCGGCGTCGGCGAGCTCATCCGCGCGGCCCTCGACGACGGGGCGCGCCGCTTCATCATCGGCATCGGCGGCAGCGCCACGAACGACGGCGGCGCCGGGATGCTGCAGGCTCTCGGCGTTCGGTTCCTCGACGCCGGCGGCCGGGACCTGGCGCTCGGCGGAGGCGCGCTCGCCGACCTCGAGCGGATCGACCTGTCCGGTCTCGACCCCCGTCTCGCGGCGTGCGCGATCGAGGTCGCCTGCGACGTCGACAATCCGCTTGTCGGTCCGCACGGCGCATCGGCGATTTTCGGCCCACAGAAGGGCGCGACCCCCGAGATGGTGCGCGTTCTCGACGCGAACCTCGCGCGCTACGCCGCATTGATCGAGCGAACGATCGGCAAATCCGTCGCCGACATGCCGGGCGCGGGGGCTGCGGGCGGACTCGGCGCAGGCCTCCACGCCTTCCTCGGAGCGCGCCTCAGGCCCGGAATCGAGATCGTGATGGGCGCTGTCGAGATGGATCGCGTCGTCGCCGACGCCGATCTCATTGTCACCGGCGAGGGGCGCCTCGACGGCCAGACAATCCATGGAAAGACGCCGATCGGCGTCGCTTCCGTGGCTGAGCGGCATGGGAAACCTGTCATCGCCATTGCGGGCAGCCTCGGAAGGGGGTTCGAGGCCGTGTACGACCACGGGATCGCGGCCGTCTTCAGCGTACTGTCGAGACCGTGCACCGTCGCGGAGGCGCTTGCCGAAGGCGCCGTCAACCTTCGCAATACCGCTCGCGATGTCGCCGCGACCCTGAGGGTTGCGGGGTTCCGCGGTCGCTGACCCCGTCAGCCGCGATCTGCGATGGCGCGTGCGCTTCGGACCCGAACGCAGCCTGCTTCAGGGACAGCACGGCTCCGAATGGTCGTCGACGAGTTTCACGCAGTCGCAGTGCACGTGGGGCGGCCCGCTGGGATTCGACGGCGGCGGGGCCGGTTTGTTCGGGGCGCCGGGATTGAAGCAATCGAAGTCCGCCGCGACGCCGAAAGGATCGCATTGCTCCGCCGCCCCGCTTGCGCTGGCGGGCGCCACAGGGAGGACGAGAGCTGCCCACATGGCAGTCGTCATCGCTACCAAGGCAATCGTCTTCATCGCCAATCTCCGGCTGTTGGATCATGACATGCGCCGATTGTCTGGCGCAGTGGGAACCATGCCGGCGCGCGCTCGGCGAAGCGTCGGCAGATCGATGCAAAAAGGATGGAGAACTCGGCCGTCCGCTTCTCGCCAGAGTGGCCATTGGACCGGTCCATTCGCTCGGTGTGATCGGCCTCAATCAGGTGCGGGGTCGGACGGCTACGAGGACACCTTCGCCTGGGGGACGCTGCCTTTGGGCGGTGGCTTGATCCGCGCTTGAAGGGGACAGCCGACGTCGACGCTCTCTATGTCTCGACGCAATTTCGTCCTTCGTCTATCACGGCGTACGAATTTGTCCCGTGGGCCGGCGCCCCTGTCGCCGATGAGCGCGGCGGCCCGAGCCAGATTCGCAATCCTTCCGCGTTTCCCGGGCGGGCCGTTCGGCCGGAAACCGTCACGTTTTCAAGCTCGATGCGCGTCGGGCGCTCGGCCGGGCGTTCTCGAACTTTCGAAGGCGGAGCATGGTCGCCTTTGGCGCGCGGCCGTCGATGAAGGCGAGGCCAAACGCAATCAGGGCAAAGCCCACAAGCTGCCGCGCCATCAGGCGCTCGCTCAAGACCAGCGCGCCGAGCGCGACCGACGTCGCGGGAACGAGCAGCGTCACCAGGAGAAGGTTGGTCGCGCCCGCGCCCGAAAAGATGCGGAAATAGACGACATGGGCGAGCGCCGTCGAGAAGGCGGCGATCGCCAGCACGGAGGCGATCGTCGCCGCACTCGGCATGGGCAAGGTCCAGGGCGGCTATCTTTAAAATCGCCGCGCCGATGCGCCCTTGTCAGTCTGCGGTCGGCAGACGGCGCATCACGAACTCGATCTCGTCGTCGGCGAGTTCTCGCCAGGACTCGATCTCCGTCATATACGCGGCCTTGGGAAAGCGCTCGAACCATTCGCGCGCCTTGGCGCGCGCCTCGGGCCGCGGGAGCCGGAACATCTCACGACGCCACGCATCGTTGGACGCGGCGTTCCGCCGGTCGCGCCGACCCGCGGCGCGCTCTGCGACGTCGCTTGGCCTCCTGGTCTCCGTTCCCATCGCGGACCCTTTCCGGCATGACGTTACCGCGGATTCCGGCGCATGGGGAGTCGAGAAACGGCGAGATGCGGCGGCGATCCCGCGGGGCGCGCGGCGGACGCCGTTGTTGCCAATCCCAAGACCCCAAAACCGTGACGCCAACCGTTGGCGGGCCGTTCAGGTCGACGCTCCGTGGAGAGCGCGTGCGTAGTATCGCACGGTCTTGCCGCGGTCGATCGTCGCCCAGCCGATCACGGCGAATCCCATAGCCGCGTGAAAGGCGTCGGAGGCCGAATTCGGGGGATCGGCGTTGACCTCGCAGACGATCCGGACATGGCCGGCCGCGCGGGCGCGCTCGAACAGCGCTTCGTAGAGCGCCCGGCCAAACCCTCGCCCGCGCGCGGGAAAGGCGACCGCCACCCGGTCGACATAGACAAAGCGGTCGAACCGCCCGCGGAACCAGAGGAAATTCGGGCTGTCGTAATCGGCGGCCTCGTCGAAAGCGATGAGAAACGCGTCCGCCTCGCCGATCCGGCAGGCCAGGAACGCCCGATCGATCAGCCGGGCCATCGCCTTGGGGGACAACCGCGACAACTCTGCGGCATGCGCGTTGTTGAGCGCAAGCAACCCGGCCGCCGCCTCGGCCGCCGTTCCCCCGTCGAACGTCCGGACCGCGAAATTCATCCCCTGCATGCCGAAGCGTCCCAGCCGGAAACCCCCTTAGCGCTCAACGCTCCGGCGCCGCACGATCTGCCACAGCTTCCGGCAGCTTGCGTTCCGAACGGGCGCGTCCTTCGGTATCCTGCACGAAATCCGGCCTCGCGTCCTGACTTTGGTCGCGAGGCCGGGAACCCGACGTAAGCTTCTCGTCAGTCGACCGCCTCGAGGAGGCGGACGCGCTTCTCCACCCTGCGCTCCAGCAGGCTCGGAATATAGGCGCCGACGCCCGGCGGCAGATCCTGAAGCGAGACGAACCGTCCGTCCTTCAGACGCAGACCGTCGCGATACAAGCCGGTCTCGCGCTGCGCGAACACCGTCTCGACCTCCGGCCCGATGCCGTAGGTCTTCTGCATCGCCGCGGGGATGTCCGTCAGGACGACCTTGGTGTCGCACTGGACGCAAACCGGGATTCTCGGATCGCCGGGGGCGGCGAAGCCGATCGAGCCGCTCGGGAAACGTGTCGATACGTAGAGTTCGCCTTCACGGGCCGGACGGGACCCATACATTTCCAACGAATAGTCGCACATGACGCTCACCTCAGTGCTGCGCCCACCCAGCAACTTCAACTCTTGGGAGTTTTTCGTTGTTCATGTTATTAGCTGCCAACATAGACCGGCAATGGGGCTTTATTGCGATTGCATGACGGCTTCGGATGGAATGACGGGGCGACCGGCGCATTCCGGTCTCCCGCCCTTCTCGTGCGTCGAGGCGAAATGACGCTGCAAGGCGGCGCATTCGGGGCGCAAGAGACTGCAGCCCGGCGTTTCTCAGGTCTCTTGGCCCGGCGCGAGTGGGCGAGGAGCCGCGTTCCCTCTGAGCCCCTAATGAACCCTAATGAAATTGACTCGCGCAGATTACGTGATCATTGTGTCAAGGCAAAGTATACCCCGAGTCATCGAGGATCCGCGAAAGTTGTTGCGTGGCGGGGGATTTTGGATTCGTCTTCAGGGGATGATT
>NZ_JBKQOT010000654.1:0-2774 GCF_052145395.1 Roseiarcus sp. | reverse complement strand
TTCTTAATCGCCAAGGCCTTGAGTTTGTGATCGTTCTTGACGACCGGAGTGGCGCGTTTGGCAGATTTTGTGGAATCCTCGGCGTCAGGTTTGGTCCGCTTACGCCGTCGGGGGCGATAGCCGTAGGACAACTGTGTTATCGTGGATATTCCCTTGGCATTGCATTTCGCCCGTTCCTTGCCGGTCATCGCGGTGAGCAGGCTCAAATCGTCATGTTCGATGGCAAGATCGCGACACCTCGACTGGAAATCGCAGACGGAACAATGATCGTTCAGAACGAGCGGAGGTGGCTTCTGGCCTTGGCGACTTGCCTCGATTACTTCGATGATCTGGCGTGTTCGGGCCAAGTAGTCGGCCATCTTCACAGTTTTGCGGCGATGTCTCTCGCCGTAGATCAGTACTCCGGTGTCTGGCACTATCCCGGTGGCCTGCGACAGCGCGAGCGCACCGAAACACATGGCTAGGGTGTCGGAAACGTCCAGCTTGTCCCAGGGTAGAAACAACACGGGGACAAAGTTGCTAGGTGGCTTTAATTTCTGCGGTTGGCGGCGTCCCGGTCTGCGCGGCGGCAACGCGAAGTCATAGATGGCTGTTTCGCAGTCGACCTCACGGGTGACAGTTGCGCAGTCGGGGTCGCGCCATATTTCTCCGAAATTGAGAGGGTTGGCCGCGTCCGTTCCGACGCGCAGGTGCTGCTTCGCTCCCGCTTTATACATGGACGATATGCGCGTCTCCATGTCGGCGAAGAAGGCACCCGTTAGGGGCGCGCCGCTTGCCAAGAGATGCGCCTTCATCGGGCACTTGATGAATGCAGAAAACACCGCAGCCGTGATCGGGTCGCTAGCGCCCATAGCAGTCAATTATGCCGGAGTTTCGGTAGAGTGCCATCACGTCGGGACAGGCGAAACGCTCGAACGCACGCGTTCGGGGCCAGCTTCCGGAGGGTCCGTTCCTGCCGACCTCTTCCCGTACCGGCGTGGAGGGGGGAAGGGCGGCAAAGGGTCGGATACGAGACCTTTGCAAAACCGATGATGAATGACCGATGTTTGCGCGGTCCTGCCCCATTTTGCCCGCTCATCCGACCTGGAACCACGCCCCGACTCCGGCGGCGCGGTGCTCGGGAATCGCCGATTCGATCGGCCACTTGCCGGGGTTGTCGGCGATGAAGGCGACGTGGAGGGTGCGGCCGGGCTGGATCAAAAGGGTGTCGCGCCAGTAGGGCTCCCAGCCGTCGTCCATCGAATGCAGCAGGCGGGCGACATGGCCGCCGAGCCGCATCGCCTGGACGACCGCGGTCTTGTTGGCGAAGGCGAACACGGCCGGCGCGCCGCGCGGAACCAAAGCCAGCGGCTTCGGCGACCAGTCGGCGAAGGTCACGCCGTTGACGGCGAACGGCGCCGCGCCGCCGCCGGTCACGACGACGTCGAAGCTGCGCGCCGCTTCCAGCGCGATCTCCGCCGGCAGGGCCGGGTTCGGAGGCAGGCGGGCGGGCCCTGAGCGGGGGGCGACGGGATCGCCGTCCGAGGTGATGGCGACGAACGGGACGTCGGGCGCGCCGGCCTCCCAGCGCAGCACGAACGTGACCGTCGCCCCTGCCTGGCGCGGCATGTCGAAGACGAGCTCGAACCGGGCGCCGGGACCCATTGGGAACTGGTTGCGCAGCGGCTCGAACGGCTCGCACGGCTGACCGTCGACAGCGACGATCAGCGTCGTGGCCCCGTCGATCCCGACATTGGTCAGGCGCGCGGTCGCCGCGTTGCCGAGCCTCATGCGCACCCGCGCGCCCGGGCGGGCCTGAAGGCGCAGCGGCGCGCCACCCTCGTTGGCGAAGACCAGGCTTCCGCTGCGTCCGGCGCCGCGGGCGAGCGTGGGATCGGAAAAGTCGTTCTTGATCTGGCCCTTGTCGTCAAAACTCCAGTCGGACAGGACGACGACAAAATCCTCGTCCACGTCGGGCTTCTCGGCTTCGTCGACGATGATCGGGCCGAACAGCCCGCGCCCCTGCTGCCCGGCGTCGGTCGCGCCGGCGTGGGGAAAATAGAGATTGAACCCCGGGTCGGGCGGCGCGAAGCGGATGTCGGCGCTCGCCCCCGGAGCGAGCCGTGGGCCGGTGAGCCCGCCGTAGCCGGCGACCGCGTTGGCCGTCCTGAGGCCGGCGAAGCAGAGCGTCGTCGGTTCGGCGAGCTTGTTGGAAAACCTGAGCTTCAGCTCCTCGCCCTTCTTCAACCTCAAGAGCGGCCCGGGGATCGCTCCGGAATAGGCGACGGCCGCGGCCGCGTCGGCGGGCGGCGGGAGGAAGGCGAGGCGCGACGGCGCCGCCTCGAGAGCCATGAAACCGTCAGGCTGCGAAGCTGGGGCCCCGGCCTTGGCGGGCGCGAGGCCCCAGGCCGCGGCGGCGAGCCCGCAGCCGAGAAAGGCGCGGCGGGTCGCCGCTGGCCCAAGCCGAGGCGTATCGTGACGAGCAGCGCCATGCGCCCCGTCGAAGCGATCCGGCCGGATAATCGTCACGATGGGCAAGCTCCTGAATTCCGAGACAATCGCCGCTCCGACCCTAGACGCCGCGTCTTGCCGCACTTGTTAGCGAACCGGGCGGGCCAGGCAACCGAGTCTTCGACGCTACGCCCGCCGGATCGCCGCCGCCGGCATATTTTTCGCTGGCGCGCGCGGACAAGCTGATATAGAGCGCGCCAAAGCTCAGGGCGCCCGCATGGCGGAGACGCCGAACGCGGGCGTGGCGGAATTGGTAGACGCGCCGGATTTAGGTTCCGGTGACG
>NZ_JBKQOT010000653.1:0-5504 GCF_052145395.1 Roseiarcus sp. | reverse complement strand
ACGGTCGGGCTACGCCCTTCCTTCGTCATCCCCGCGGCGGCGTATTCTCATCCTGATTGTCGCGCGATTCTCATCCTGATTGTCGCGCCGCACTACGAGGGACCTGCTCAGATCATTCGATTGCATGGGGCGCTCCATCATCCCCTAGGACGACCGGCGACTCAGAGGGCGAGTCAATCCCTTTGGACACACTTCGCGGCGTCACGAAAAGTTCCTCCTACTCGAAGAGCGGGAGCACGATTGTCGGGCCGTCTTTGCGTTCTAGGGAAGGCCGTATCTGTCCGCCTCGGCTTCGCCCCTTAATCGGCAAGGCTGACGCTCCAATCTAAGCGTGAGCTTGGCCCAATTGGACTTCACTCGCAACTGGATTGCTCTCGCGTAGAACTCCACCATTGCCGCACACCTCGTGGGAATGAGGCAGAGACATGACGATTGGCCGAAACGGCCTCATTGAACCGGATCGGCCGTCGTCGTGCCTTCCCGCGCGGTTCGTTCAAGCTCAACGGCTGATCCCAGCTCGGCGAACACAATTAATCGACCTCCGCGACGCGCCCCGATAAGGGCGTATACAAAGGTTGGATTCACGAACAAACAAGACGCGATGGTCAAGCAGTATATGATGGAAGAGCTACGAAAATAGTGTAAGTTAACTTCAGCTGGCGTTATGAACGTCAACTGAATTGACGCAGAAGAGGGCGACGGCGCGAAATCGAGACGGTCCCCGTCCCTACCGGTCACTACCGCGACCGGACAGGTGGGCGCAGCCCGTTGCCGGACGGGCGCCGCTCCGCGCACCCCTCGTGGCCGCGCAATTTCCGCAGCGAAGAAATCTGGACCTAAACCGATAGGGTCGCGGACCTAAACCAATAGGCGATAGGGGCAGAACATACATCGGATTTATATCGAGCGCAGCGCCGCCCATGATGACCTTGACACATATGAATTTCGCTCTTGGTATTGGAGCATTTTGTGACGTGATCCGACCGCTTGGATACAGGGGAATATGAATTCGCCAGGTCCAAGGTCATCGCTTTTTCCGCGGACCGGGGTCGCAGCTGATGACGAGAGAGGGTCCGCATGCACGTGCCCTACAAATCAGTACTAGGCTTCGTCGCCTTGGCCGCCGCAGCGTTCGGCTTCATCCATTGGAGGTCCGCTGACCAACCCGTGTCGGCGCCCTCGGCCACATCCCCGGTCCCGGTTGTCACCGCGCCGGTGCAGCAGCACGACGAGCCAGTCGTGCTTTCCGGCCTTGGAACCGTTGAAGCGCTTAATATGGCTTCGATCCAGAGCCAGGTGACGGGTGTGCTTGAGGAGGTCGATTTTACCGAAGGCCAGGCGGTCAAGCGCGGCGACGTCCTCGCCAAAATCGACCCGCGTCTCTACCAGGCGGCTTTGGCGCAGGCGCAAGGACAACTGGCCAAGGACACCGCGCTTCATGCCCAAGCGCAGTCCGATCTCGCGCGCTATCAAGCGCTTGGCAGAGAGGATTCGATCGCCATGCAGCAAGTCGCCGACCAGAAGTTTCTGGTTGCGCAGGACGCGGCCGCCATGGAGACCGACCAGGGGGTGATCAATAGCGACCAGACGCAGCTGGACTACACGACGCTGCGGGCGCCCTTCGATGGCGTGACCGGCATCCTGCAGAACCAAATCGGCAACCTGATCCAACCAACGAACACGACCGGCATCGTGGTTCTTACCCAGGTGCAACCGATCAGCGTCGTGTTCATCTTGCCGAACGCCGATATCGCGTTCGTCCAGGAGGCCATGGCGCGCGGCCCGGTTCAAGCGACGGTCTATGATCAAAGCGGTTCGAAGCAGCTCGATGTCGGCACGCTGCTGGCGATCAGTAACCAGGCGGCCCCGACTTCCGGGACAGTTCAGCTCAAGGCGATATTTCCGAATCAGCAGCGTCAGCTCTGGCCTGGAACGTTCGTTAACGTCGACCTCACAACCTCGGTCGTCGCTAACGCGCTGACGGTCCCGACGGACGCTCTGCAGCAGAACGATCGGGGGCAATTCGTGTATGTTGTCGGCGCTGATAATCGGGTCGCAGCGCGCCCGGTCGAAGTTGCACAGCGGCTGCATGCGGTCGCGCTCATCTCGAAGGGGCTGCAAGTTGGCGAAACTGTCGTCGTGCAGGGTCAGTACCGGCTAACGCCTGGAACCGTCGTCGCCGCGGCGAAGCCGTCCGACGCGCCGAACCCGTCGACGGCCAGCGCGGGGATGCTGCCTTGAACCTCTCGAGCGGATTCATCACCAGACCGATCGCGACCGCGCTGCTGATGGTCGCGGTCGTCGCGCTCGGGATCGTCAGCTACACACTGCTTCCCGTCGCCGCCTTGCCCAATATCGACACAGCGACGATCCAGGTGACCGCCCAGATGCCCGGGGCGGATCCGCAAACGATGGCGTCCTCGGTCACCACTCAACTTGAACGACAATTCGGCCAGATCCCTGGCTTAGCGCAAATGACTTCGAGCAGCGGCACGGGATACGTCTCGATCACGCTTCAATTCGACCACAGCCGCACCGTCGATTCGGCGGCCGAGGACGTGCAGGCGGCGATCAACGCGACGCAGTTGCAATTGCCGGTCTCGCTCCTGACTGCGCCAATCTATCGCAAGACCAATCCCGCCGACACGCCGATCCTGCTGATATCGCTCACGTCAGACGTGCTGCCGATCATGACGGTCAGCGACTATGCCTACTCGATCCTGGCGCAGAAGCTTTCGCAAGTCCCGGGTGTCGGCCTCGTAACCGTCGGCGGCGAACAAAATCCGTCGATCCGTGTCCAGCTCAACCCGGCCCAGCTCGCAGCCATGGGCCTTGATTTCGAAACGGTCCGGCTCGCCCTCGCGAACCTGACCGTCGTTCAGCCGACCGGGCTGCTCTACGGGGGTCAACAAGCCGTCGCGCTTAAAACGAATGACCAGCTGATGACGGCCCAAGGCTTTGACGACGCAATCGTAGCCTATCGCAATGGGGCGCCGATTCGCATCCACGACATCGGGCTGGCGATAAAGGCGCCCGAGGACAGAACTCTTGGAGGTTGGCTCAACACCAAACCGGCAATTTTGCTGGCCGTTCAGCGGACGCCCGGCGCCAATGTCATGTCGACCGTGGCGGCGATCAAACGGGCGCTGCCCCAACTCCGGGCGTCGCTGCCGCCGGGCGTGATCGTCGACATTGTTTCCGATCGAACCCAGACCATCGTCGCCAGCGTCGCGGATGTGCGCTTCACGCTGCTCCTGACGATCGCGCTCGTGGTCGGCGTCATTGCACTCTTCCTCCGAAAACTTTGGGCAACCGTCATTCCTGCGATTTCGGTGCCGATTTCCATCGTTGGCACGTTCGCGGTGATGTTGGTGCTAGGCTACAGTCTCGACAATCTGTCCTTGATGGCTCTCACGATCGCGGTGGGCTTCGTCGTCGACGACGCCATTGTCATGGTCGAGAACATCGTCAGGCATATCGAAGGCGGCGCGTCGCCGTTGCAAGCCGCGCTCGACGGCGCGGGCGAGATCGGCTTCACCATCCTGTCGATTTCGCTGTCGCTGATCGCGGTGTTTATCCCACTCTTCCTGATGGGCGGCGTGGTCGGACTCCTGTTTCGGGAATTCGCCGTGACCGTCGCCGTTTCGATTCTGGTCTCGGTGATCGTCTCGCTAACACTCACTCCCATGCTCTGCGCGAAATTGCTGCCGGTGCCGGGGCATGGAAAGGAGGGCCGGGTTTCCCGTGCGCTTGAAGGGTTCTTCACCTGGCTCGTGAACGTCTATGATCGCGCTCTGATCGTCGCTCTGCGGCATCGCTTGATCACGCTGGGCGTGATGCTCGCCACCGTGGCCGCGACCGGCGCGCTGTTCGTCGTCATTCCCAAGGGCTTCTTCCCGCAACAGGACACCGGCCTCATTGTCGGCATCAGCGAAGCGGCCCAGGATGTCTCGCCCGACGGGATGAAACAGCGGCAGCAGGCGATCCTCGACATCGCCAGCCGCGACCCCGCCGTCGCCTCAGCAGTCGGCTATATCGGACCCGGGGGCCCCACCGTCACCGAGAACGATGGGCGCGTCTTCATCACTCTGAAGCCGAAAGGTCAGCGCAATGCGACTGCCGATCAGGTGATTGCCCGGCTCACAACCGCGCTGCAACCAGTGCAGGGAATGACGCTCTATATGCAAGCGGCGCAAGACTTCACTATCGGCAGCCGCCTGTCGAAGACCCAGTACCAATTCACCTTGGTCGACATCAACCAGGACGAACTCAATTTCTATGCGCCGAAATTGCTCGCGAAGCTGCAGGACCTGCCGGAACTAACGGCGGTCGCCAGCGATCAGGAAGCGCCCGGCCGCACGCAGCAGGTTCAGATTGACCGGGCGGCCGCCGCGCTGTTCGGCATCACGCCCGCGACGATCGACTCCACCCTCTACGACGCGTTCGGACAGCGTCACATCGCGCGGATCTACACGGCGCTTAACGAATATTACGTGATTCTGGAAGTCAATCAGCAATATCAGCTTGGACCCAATGCGCTGCAACGCATCTACGTTCTCTCGCAGAACAACACAATGACCCCCTTGAGCCAGATCGCCAGCCTGACGCCGGCGGCAGCTCCGGTCGTCATCAATCATCAGGGCCAGTTTCCGTCAGTCACCTTGAGCTTCAATCTTGCGCCGGGCGCGACGATCGGTGCGGCCGTTTCAGCGGTGCAAAAGGCCGCCGCCGATCTACGCTTGCCGGCATCGATCGCCACGGGTTTCCAGGGCAACGCGCAAGCCTTCCAAAGCTCGCTCAGCACCACGCCCCCGCTGATCCTCGCGGCTCTGTTCGCGGTCTATATCATCCTCGGTATGCTCTACGAGAGCACGATTCATCCATTGACCATTTTGTCGACGTTGCCCTCCGCCGGTCTCGGCGCGCTTGTCACCCTGATGCTGGTCGGTAGCCCGCTCGACGTGATCGGTATTATCGGCATTATCCTCTTGATAGGCATTGTGAAGAAAAACGGCATTATGCTTGTTGACGTGGCGCTCGAAGGGCAGCGCGAGGGCGGACTTTCCTCTGAGGACGCGATCCATCACGCGTGCCTCCTCCGCTTTCGGCCTATACTGATGACGACCATGTGCGCGCTGCGTTCCGCTGATGCTCGGAACCGGGACCGGGTCCGAAATCCGGCAACCGCTGGGCTATGCGATCGTCGGCGGGTTGCTGGTGTCGCAAGTGCTCACCCTCTTCACCACGCCAGTCGTATTCATCTACATGGACAAGCTCGGTCAGGCGCTGTCGGCCCCGAGTCGCGCCAAGCCCTCCGCTCTTGCCAACGCGATGCGGGCCGATTGATCCAATTAGATCCTCGCGTTCTTCGTCAGCCCTCGGCAGCTTTCCCGCCGTCCCCAAACAGCAACCATTCGCGGACGCATGGCGAAGGGGGGCTTTGGGCTTTGTCACGTCGCCGCGCGTCGAACGCGAAGCGTCGGCGCCTCAGCAATTGTTAGGCA
>NZ_JBKQOT010000652.1:0-7545 GCF_052145395.1 Roseiarcus sp. | reverse complement strand
ACGGCAGCGAGGCCGGCGGCGAGCGTCAGGGGGGCCGCGAGCCACAGCAGCAGAGTCTCGGGCTTCAGCGGCGGCTTCAGCAGGATGAAGTCGCCGTAGCGCGACACGAGATAGGCGCGCACCGCTTCGTTGCTCTCGCCCTCGGCGATGCGCTGGCGAATGAGGAGGCGGATGTCGCGCGCCAGCGGCGCCTCGGAATCGTCGATCGACTGGTTCTGGCAGACCATGCAGCGCAGTTCGCCCGAAAGCGCCCGGGCGCGGGACTCGAGCGCGGGGTCCTTCATCACCTCGTCCGGCTGCACCGCGAACCCGGGCGTGGCGAGGACCGCGATGAGGACGAGCAGCATCAGCGTCCCCGCCCCCCTTGTGGGGGCGGGACAGGGTGGGGGGTCGCGCCGACCGCGCCACGCTTGCGTCACCCATCGAGCGATGCGACTTCGGATGATCACGACCAGGAAAAGTCGGCGCGACCCTCCTCCCGGCCTCCCCCACAAGGGGGGCGGCGAACGCTCGTCGCAGGACTGGTGACTTTCGGGCCGAATCGACCCCATCGCAAATTGCTCTTGTCTCAGCCGGCGCATTGGCTTCACTGCGCCCCCGCCGCCGCCATGGCCGCGCGGGACCTTTGCGCGACCCCGAAACGGAGGCGGCGGTCGGCGAGGGACAGGACGCCGCCAAGCGCCATGGCGCAGCCGCCGAGCCAGATGAGAGTGACGAGCGGTTTCCAGTAGAGGCGGGCCGGGACGGCGCCATCGGGGGCGGGATCCGCGATCGACACGTAAATCTGGCCGAAGGCGAGGGTCGCCATGCCCGCTTCGGTCGTGGTCATCGTGCGGGCGGCGAACGCGCGACGCGCGGGCGCGATCGTCGCCACCACCCGGTCGCCGGAGCGGACCGTCAACGTGGTCACCACCTCCTTGTAGTTCGGCCCGACCCGCTCTCCGATCGAATCGAGCGTGACCGCATAGGGGCCGACCGCCTGCGGGACGCCTCTGTGCAAGGTCGTGATCGCCTCGGCGCCGAAGCCGACGCCAGCAAGCCCGAGCAGCGTCACGCCGACGCCGATATGGGCGAGCGCCGCGCCCCAGAACGACAGCGGCAGCCCGGCCGCGCGCCGAAGCGCCATGCCCGCCGAAAGCCCCGGCCGCCAGGCGCGCAGGACGACTTCGATCAGCGAGCCGAGGATGACGAACATCGCGAAGCCCGCCGCGATCGGGGCCAGGACTGACCCGCCATGAAGCCAAGCCGCGCCGACGACCGCGGTGAGCGCGCCCGCGACGATGGCGACGGCCAGCCTTTGGATCACGCCGAGAAGGTCGCCGCGCTTCCAGGCGAGCGAGAAGCCGATGGGGGCCAGGGCGGCGGCGGCGAGCATGAGGACGCCGCAGGTCATGTTGAAGAACGGCGCGCCGACCGTGATCTTCTCGCCGGTGAGCTGTTCGAGGGCGAGCGGATAGAGCGTGCCGAAGAACACGGTCGCGCAGGACGTGGTGAGCAAGAGGTTGTTCATGACCAGCGCGCCCTCGCGCGAGATGGGCGCAAACAGACCGCCCTGCTTCAGCATCGGCGCCCGCCAGGCGAACAAAGCGAACGAGCCGAAGATGAAGAGCGCGAGAATGGCGAGGATGAACACGCCGCGGCGCGGGTCGCTGGCGAAGGCGTGCACCGAGGTCAGCACGCCCGAGCGCACAAGGAAGGTCCCGAGCAGGGAGAACGAAAAGGCGAGGATGGCGAGGAAGATCGTCCAGACTTTGAGGGCGTCGCGCTTCTCCATCACCGCGACCGAATGGATGAAGGCGGTTCCGGCAAGCCACGGCATGAGCGAAGCGTTCTCGACCGGGTCCCAGAACCAGAAGCCGCCCCAGCCCAGCGTGTAATAGGCCCAGAAGGAGCCGGCGGCGATGCCGATGGTGAGGAACCCCCAGGCGACGAGGGCGAAGGGCCGGACGAAGCGCGCCCAGGCCGCGTCGATCCGACCCTCGATCATCGCCGCGGCGGCGAAGGAATAGACGATCGAGAAGCCGACATAGCCGAGATAGAGAAGCGGCGGATGAATGGCGAGGCCCGGGTCCTGCAGAATCGGGTTGAGGTCGCGCCCCTCGAACGGGGTCGGCTGAAGCCGCTCAAACGGGTTCGAGGTGAGCAGGATAAAAAGGAGGAAGGCGACGCTGATCAGGCCCTGCACGGCGAGCGCGTTGGCCCGGAGCGTTCGGGGTAGGGAGCGGCCGAAAAGGGCGACGAGCGCGCCGAAGATCGCGAGAATCAGCACCCACAAGAGCATCGAGCCCTCGTGGTTGCCCCAGACGCCAGTGATCTTGTAGATCGCCGGCGCCGCGCTGTGCGAGTTCTCGGCGACGTTGAGGACGGAGAAATCCGAGGTGAGATGGGCGTTGACGAGCGCTGCGAAGGCGATCGCCACGCAGGCGAACTGGGTCAGCGCCGCGCTGCGGCCGACCGCCATCAGGTCGGGGGCGCCGAGCCGGGCGCCCCACGCAGGAACGATGGTCTGCGCGAGCGCGGCGGCGAGCGCAAGGACGAGGGCGAAATGACCGATCTCGACGATCATCGGGCGTTCGCTCCTACCTGCCAGCGGCCCTGCTTCTTCAAGGATTCGACGACTTCGCGCGGCATGTAGCGCTCGTCGTGCTTGGCGAGGATCTGGTCGGCGCCGAGCCGGCCCTCATTACTTAGCACGCCTTCGACGACGACGCCCTGGCCCTCGCGGAAAAGGTCCGGAACATTGCCGAAGCAGGCGCCGAGGCAGTCGACCCCGACGCTTTTCGTCCCGTCGGTCACGTTGAAGGTCATGTGGTCGTCGGCGCGCGCGACCGAGCCCGTCTCGACCAGTCCGCCGAGCCGGAGCCGCGTCCCCGGCTTGAGGCCCTTCTCGGCCATTTCCGCCGGGGTCAGGAACAGCGCAAGACTGTCCTTCATCGCATAGAGGCCGAGGCCGACGGCGCAGCCGATCACCGCGAGCGCGGCGGCGATGAGCGCGAGGCGGCGGCTTTTCCGGGTCAATTCGCGTCTCCGAGGCCGAGGTCGCGGGCGAGCGCGTCGAGGCTCGCGACTGCGTCGGCGTCGGGCGCGAGCGCCTTGCGGGCGTCGGCGAGCGCCGCCTTGGCCTTGTCGGCCTGATGCAGGACCGTATAGGCGCGAATAAGGCGCGCCCATTCGTCGAGGCTGCCGCCATTTGTCGCAAGGCGGTCGGCGAGGCGGCTCACCATGCCTTCGATCATCGCCTTCTGCTCGGGCGAGCCGAGCGCCGGCCCCGCGTCCGCTGTCGCGGCTTGCGGCCCGCCTTTGAGCGCGGCGAGGCGAGATTTGACCGCGCCGAGCCAGGGCGCGTCCGGCGGCGCGTCGGCGGCGAGCCCCTCATAGGCGCGGACGGCGTCGGCTGTCTTGCCGTCCTGCTCGGCGGCGAGCGCAAGATAGAACCGGGCCTGCGGCTGCTTGGGCTCGCCCGCGAGCGCCTTGGCGAACGCCTCCCGCGCCTTGTCAGTCACGACGCCGCCGGCCCCGGCGACCAGCGCCTCGCCGTAGGCCGACCGGCGAGCAGGGTCCTCGCCGAGCAGCCTTAACGACTCGGAAAAGGCGTGCGCCGCGTCTTCGTAGCGCTCGAGCCGCATGTAGACCGGCGCCAGAACGGCCCAGCCCTTGCCGTCGTCAGGCTCCGCGATCAGGTGCTTCTCGACGCCGGCGACCGCCGCCTCGATGTCGGCTGCGGCATGAGCGGCGGGTTCGCGGCTCGCGAGCGGCTCGTCACGCATCTGCGGCTGGCCGAGGAGCGCGTAGAGCGGAAACGCGATCGCGGGAACGCCGATCACGACGAGCGCCGCCGCCGCGAGCCGGTTGCGGCCGCGCCCGGCGGCCGCCGGTCGGGAGGCCGTTGAGCCGGCGGCAATCAGGCGCCGGGCGGCTTCGGCGCGCGCGGCCGTCGCTTCGTCCTGCGGCAACTGGCCGCGGTCGACGTCGCGCTGGATCTCCTCGAGTTGCGCCCTGTAGAACGCGGTCTCGCTCGAGGCCGGGCCCTCGTCTCCCTTGCCGTCGGACGCGCGCAGAAGCGGCCATATCGCGGCGAGGACCGCAACAGCGGCCAATCCCGCCAAGACAAACCACACCATGGATACCCTCGGGGCGGTCCCGGCGGGACCGCGTCAAAGCGCGGCTCCGTTAACGCAAAACGCGCTCGCGGTCTTGCAAAAAACTCTCGAGCGGCTGTTCTAGCTCGTCATCTTCCAGCCGCCGTCCGGCTGCTTGCACGCGACGCCCCGCCCGCGGTTGGGCCGTCCGGCGACGTAGATCGTCTGCGCATAGGCGCGGCACCCCGCGCCCGTCTCGGCGCCCGGCTCGACGGAGCCGAAGACGCCGTGCGCGCCGCGCCAGGAGCGGGGCTTGCCCGAATCGAGCGCCGCGATCTGCGCCTGCCAGGCCGCCTGCCGGTCGGCGTCGGTAAGCTCGGCGCCGATTGGGCCGCCGAGAACGCCGCCGAGCGCAGCGCCGGCAGGAACGGCAGGCGGCGGCGCGATGGACGGCGGAGGCGACGCTGCCGCAGGCGGCGCCGGCGCGACCGAGGTCGTCTGCGACGGCGCGGCGGCGAGCGGGGCGGCGGGGATCGGGGCGGAAGGCGCGTTGTCGCCGAACCCGAAACCGCCACAGCCGGCGAGCGCCGGCGCCGTCAGCGCCGCGATCAGGAACAGTCGACCCTTCATCGTCCTCATAACCCCCGTAAGGCGCCAGCCGACCTTATAGCGGCGCGCGCGGCGAAAGCCATCGCCGGGGCCCGCGACCGGACGTCTCACACGCAGGGCAGACGAAGGATCGCCCTCAAGCCCCCGAGCGGACTGTCGTCGAGCTGCAGCGAGCCTCCATAGACCGACGCCAGCTCGGCGACGATCGAGAGCCCCAGTCCGGACCCCGGCCGCGATTCGTCGAGCTTTTTGCCGCGCTCGAGCGCTTCCGCCCGGGCGGCCCGATCAAGGCCCGGACCGTCGTCGTCGATCTCTGCGATCAGGAATGCGGGAGCGTCCTTGCCCGGGGGCGGGGCGCGCCGGGCGCGAATCGTGACCGTCTCGCGCGCCCATTTCCCGGCGTTGTCGAGAAGATTGCCGATCAGGTCGGTCAGGTCCTGCGCTTCGCCGCGAAACTTCAGACCGTCCTGCAGGTTCGCTGAAAAGGCGAGGCCGCGCTCGGCGTGCAGCTTCTCGAAGGCGCGAACCAGTCCCTCGACTACCGGTTTCACCTCGGTCGCGCGGCCGGCGGTTCGCGCCCGCGCGGCGGCCCGCGCCCGGTCGAGATAGAAAGTCACCTGCCGGCGCATGACCTCGGTCTGCTCGCGGACCTTCTCCGCCAGGTTGGGACTTTTCAGGTCCGCTTCGTTGATCAGAACGCTGAGCGGCGTTTTCAGCGCGTGGGCGAGGTTGCCGACCTGGGTGCGCGCCCGTTCGACGATCTCCCGGTTGGAGTCGATGAGCTGGTTGACCTCGGCCGCGAGCGGCGCCACGTCCTGAGGAAACTCGCCGTCGACATGCTGAGCCTCGCCGCGCCGGATCGCGGCGACGCCTTCGCGCAGCACCCTCAGGGGGCGAAGGCCGTATCGAACCGCGAGCGCCGTCGAGCCGATCAGCGCCAGCGCGAGCGTCAGAAAGGTTCCGGCCAGCGCCCATTCGAAGCTGCGCTCCTGCGCCTGGATGACGTCGGCGTTGGCGGCGACCTGAACGAGATAGCGACCCTCCTCGCCGGCGTCGATTTCGCGCTCGACCATGCGCAGTTCATGTCCGCCTGGTCCGATGACGTAGCCGCTCAGGATCTCGCCATGGTCGGGAGAAACCGCGACGAGATGGGGAAGCTGCGTCGCGAACAGCGACTTCGACGCCTTGATGTCCGGGGGGTTGGCGTCAAGGCGGGTGGTCTGCCAGTACCAGCCGGAGAAGGCGAGCTCGAATTGCGGCGCGATCGCAGCCGGCGCGCCCCCCTTGGTCTCTTCGCCGGAGACGGGCAGGTTGGCGACGAGCGCCTTCAGATAGACTCCGAGCTCGTCGTCAAAATTCGCTTCCGTCCAACGGGCGTTGAGCGCGCTGAGCCCCAAGCCCGCCAGGGCCAGGATGAGCGTGCTCCAGAACGCCGCCGACAGGAAGAGCCGCGCGGCGATCGAACGCGCGCCGAACCGGACCGCCATTGGGGATCACGGGACCTCGCGCACGGCGCCGCGTGCGGCGCTGGTTGCGAAAGCCGCGTAGGCCCGCAGCGCCTGCGAGACCTTTCGCACGCGGGGCTTCGCCGGCTTCCAGGCGGCCTTGCCTTTGGCCTCCATCGCCGTGCGGCGCCTGCCGAGCGTCGCGTCGTCGACGATGAGCCGGATCGAGCGCGCCGGGATGTCGATGTCGATCCGGTCGCCCTCCTCGACGAGGCCGATCGCGCCGCCTTCGGCCGCTTCCGGCGAGACATGGCCGATAGAAAGGCCCGACGTGCCGCCGGAGAAACGGCCATCGGTGATGAGCGCGCACGCCTTGCCGAGCCCGCGTGACTTCAGGTAGCTCGTCGGATAGAGCATCTCCTGCATGCCCGGCCCTCCGCGCGGACCCTCGTAGCGGATCACCACGACGTCGCCGGCGACGACTTTGCCGCTCAAAATTCCCTGCACCGCGTCGTCCTGACTCTCGAAGATGCGCGCCGGGCCGGCGAATTTCAAGACGCTCTCGTCGACGCCGGCAGTCTTCACGATGCACCCGTCGAGGGCGATGTTGCCCTTGAGCACCCCAAGCCCGCCATCCTTCAGGAACGCGTGCGCGGCGTCGCGGATGACGCCCTTCTCGCGGTCCTCGTCGAGGGACGGGTAGCGCGCCGACTGGCTGAAGGCGACCTGCGTCGGCACGCCGCCCGGCGCGGCGCAATAGAATTCGCGCTCAGCCTTGCTCGCCGTGCGCTTGATGTCGTGGCGGGAAAGGGCGTGCTCGAGCGATTCGGCATGCACCATGCGGACGTCGCGGTTCATGAGCCCCGCCCGGTCGAGCTCGCCCAAAATCCCCATGATGCCGCCAGCCCGGTGGACGTCCTCAACATGGACGTCGGCGACGGACGGCGCGACCTTGCACAAAACCGGCGCGCGGCGCGACAGGCGGTCGATGTCCGCCATGGTGAAATCGATCTCGGCCTCGTGCGCGGCGGCGAGGAGGTGCAGCACGGTATTGGTCGAACCGCCCATGGAAATGTCGAGGGTCATCGCGTTCTCGAACGCCTTGAAGCTGGCGATGGACCGCGGCAGCACGCCCTCGTCGTTTTCCTCGTAGTAGCGGCGCGCGAGGTCGACGACGAGGTGGCCGGCTTCGACGAAGAGGCGCCGACGGTCGGCGTGAGTCGCCACGATCGTGCCGTTGCCGGGCAGGGAGAGGCCGAGCGCTTCCGTAAGGCAATTCATCGAATTGGCGGTGAACATGCCGGAGCACGACCCGCAGGTGGGGCAGGCGGAGCGCTCCAGCTCGTCGGTGTCGGCGTCGCTGACCTTGGGGTCGGCCGCCATCACCATGGCATCGATCAGGTCCACGGCGC
>NZ_JBKQOT010000651.1:0-3188 GCF_052145395.1 Roseiarcus sp. | reverse complement strand
GTCGTCGGGAAGCTCGATGTCGGACAGTTTGGTGCGGCCGATCGCCAGTTCCTGCTCCTCGGTGGTGTATTGCTGGGTCGTCGCCCAGATCATGTAGAAGAGCACCTTGGGCTCGATCGGCTTCAGCTTCCCCGCCGCGATCCAGCGGCGCACGGCCTTCTCGCGCTTGGCGACCCATTCGCTCAAGGTCGTGTCGAGGAAGTCCTGGATAATCGGCGCGCCGCGCATGATCTCGGCCGACCAGATGCGCGAGGCGAGCGGCATCGCGCGCGCAAGGTCCATCTTGGCCGAAATATAGGCCGAGAGCGCCTCGCGCGCGTCCTCGCTCGCATCGAAGGACGAGGCAGCGTCGAGCCAGGCGGTGAGCACCCGCTCGACCACGGCGCGGTAGAGCGCCTCCTTGGTGGCGAAGTAATAGTGGAGATTGGCCTTCGGCACGCCGGCGCGCCGCGCGATCGCCGCCGTCGTGGCGCCGGCGAAGCCCTGCTCGGCGAAGATCTGCTCGGCCGCTTCGAGCAGTGTCCGCTCGTTTTCCGCGCGGACGGTCGGCCGGGGCTTGCGCGCCGCCGGCCGTCGCTCGCTCGCCGTTTGCGATGTGCTTGCGCCGCGGTCGCGACTGCGAAAAAGATGGTCCATGGGCGCCGTTTCGCTGAGCGTTTCGCCTAAGGCTACGTCATTTGACCGTTTGGTCAAACTTATACTAGCGTTTGTCAAATCCAAGCGGAGCCGACAATGTCCGACCTGTCCAATGTTCGCGTCAACGGAGCCCGTCTCTGGGACTCGCTCATGGAAATGGCCAAGATCGGCGGCACGCCCAAGGGCGGCTGCAAGCGCCTGACCCTGACCGACGTCGACAAGCAAGGCCGCGAGCTGTTCAGGACGTGGTGCGAAGCGGCCGGCTGCACGGTCACGGTCGACGAGATGGGCAACATGTTCGCTCGCCGGGCGGGGGAGGACGATTCGCTGCCTCCGGTCATTCTCGGCAGCCACCTCGACACCCAACCAACCGGCGGCAAGTTCGACGGCGTGCTCGGCGTGCTCGGCGCGCTCGAGGTCGTCCGCTCGCTGAACGACCTCAAGATCAAGACCCGTTACCCGATCGAGGTCGCCAACTGGACCAACGAGGAAGGCTCGCGCTATGCCCCGGCGATGGTGTCCTCGGGCGTATTCGCCGGCGTATACACCAAGGAATTCGCCTACTCGCGCGTCGATCAGGAAGGCAAGTCGCTCGGCGACGAACTCGCCCGCATCGGCTTCAAGGGCGACGAGCCGGTCGGCGGCCGGCCGGTCCACGCCTATTTCGAGTTGCACATCGAGCAAGGCCCGATTCTTGAGGCCGAGGGCTACGACGTCGGCATCGTCACGCATGGACAGGGCCAGCGCTGGTACGAAATTCGCTTGACCGGCTTCGAGAGCCACGCGGGCTCGACGCCGATGCCGCGGCGCAAGGACGCGCTGCTCGGAGCGGCGCGGATCGTGGAACTCGTCAACAAGATCGGCCTCTCGAAAGCGCCGCTCGGGGTCTCGACCGTCGGGATGCTCAACCCCTACCCCTATTCGCGCAACGTGATCCCCGGCGAAGTGTTCATGACTGTCGATTTCCGCCACCCGATCGACGCCACGCTCTCGGAGATGGACGCGGCGCTCAAGGCCGGCGTCGTGGACATCACGAGGGCGATGGGGATCACGTACGATCTCACGCAGGTGTTCTACTACGAGCCCGTCCCCTTCGATCCGGCCTGCGTCGAGGCGGTGCGGCGGGGCGCCGAGCGCTTCGGCTACAGCCATCGCGACATCGTCTCGGGCGCGGGCCACGACGCCTGCTACATGGCGCGCATCACGCCGACGTCGATGATCTTCACCCCCTGCGTCGACGGCGTCAGCCATAACGAGAGCGAGGACATCAAGCAAGAATGGTCGACGGCCGGCGCCAACGTGCTGATGCACGCGGCGCTTGAGAAGGCCGAGATCGCGTCCTGATCATCATTCATCGCGGGAACGCGCGGAAATCGAACGGGAGAACACCATGTCGATCGTCATCAAGGGCGGAACGGTGGTCAACGCCGACCGCAGCTCCAAGGCCGACGTCAAGGTCGAGGGCGAGACCATCGTCGAGATTGGCGACAACCTTTCGGGCGACAGCACGCTCGACGCGGGAGATTGCTATGTGATCCCCGGCGGCGTCGATCCGCACACCCACCTCGACATGCCCTTCATGGGCGCCAATTCCGCCGACAATTTCGAGAGCGGCTCCAAGGCCGGCGTGTCCGGCGGCACCACGATGGTGGTCGACTTTTGCATCCCCAATCGCAACCAGCCGCTGATGGAGGCCTTGGCCGACTGGAACGAGCGGTCGAAGAACGCCGTCGCAGACTTTTCGTACCACATGGCCATCACCTACTGGAACGACCAAGTGCGCGAGGACATGGCCAAGGTCGTCAAGGCGGGCGTGACGACCTTCAAGCACTTCATGGCTTACAAGGGCTCGCTGATGGTCAACGACGAGGAGATGTTCGCCTCGTTCTCGCGCTGCGCCGAGCTCGGCGCCATGCCGCTCGTCCATGCCGAGAACGGCGACCTCGTCCTCGCCTTGCAGCGCTATTATCTCTCCAAGGGCATCACCGGCCCCGAGGGCCACGCCCTCTCGCGTCCCCCGGACGTCGAAGGCGAAGCGACCAACCGCGCCATCATGCTGGCCGACCAGGCGGGCGTGCCGATCTATATCGTGCACACCTCCTGCATCCCGGCGCATGAAGCGGTCGCGCGCGCCCGCGCGCTCGGAAAGCGCGTCTACGGCGAGCCGCTGATCCAGCATCTCGTGCTCGACGAAAGCGAGTATTACAACAAGGACTGGCAGCACGCCGCGCGGCGCGTCATGTCGCCGCCCTTCCGCGACAAACTCAACCAGGACGACCTCTGGAACGGCCTGCGCGCGGGCTCGCTGCAGGTCGTCGCCACCGACCACTGCTCGTTCACCACCAAGCAGAAGGAGCTGGGCTTCGGCGACTTCACCAAGATCCCGAACGGCACGGGCGGCCTCGAGGACCGCATGCCGGTCTTGTGGACCCACGGCGTCGAGACGGGTCGGCTGACGCCGAACGAATTCGTCGCCGTCACCTCGACCAACAGCGCCAAAATCCTCAACATGTATCCGCGCAAGGGCCTGATCGCGCCCGGCGCCGACGCCG
>NZ_JBKQOT010000650.1:0-2595 GCF_052145395.1 Roseiarcus sp. | reverse complement strand
GGCCTCGCCTGCGCCGGCTTGCCGACTTCGAGTGAATAGACACGGATCGGATCGGCGATGTTCTTGAGTTGGGCTTGGCCGAGGTCGATGACCGCGAGATCGAGCCGCCCTTTCACCTGCCGATAGGCGTCCTCTGAGAGACAGATCGCGCCCGGCTCGCAAATTCCTTCCAGCCGCGCCGCGATGTTGACGCCGTCGCCCATCAGGTCCCCGTCGCTCTCCTCGACGACGTCGCCGAGGTGAATGCCGATCCGAAAGTCGATGCGGCGGTCCTCGGGCACGCCGGCGTTGCGCTCGACCATGGCGTTTTGGACTTCGATGGCGCAGCGCACGGCGTCGACCACACTGCGGAACTCGATGAGGCTGCCGTCGCCGGTGCGCTTGACGATGCGTCCGTGATGCGCGGCGATGGCGGGATCGATCAGATCGCTGCGCAGCCCCCGGAGCCGCGACAAGGTGCGGTCTTCGTCAGCGCCGGCGAGCCGGCTGTAGCCGACCACGTCCGCGACCAGGATCGCAGCAATCTTGCGGGTTTCGGACATGGCGCGCCCTCACGCGTTATGCAGAATAGCACAAGAAAGGCTTGAGCCGCGCGTCTACCTATCGAAAGCGGTCCGGCCAAAGGAGGCCAGCCCAAGCCAAGGCCGAGACGGCGGTTTATGGTCGATTTGACAGTCCGCCACGCCGTCGTCGAATGACTGCTATTTGCGCACTGCTGTCATTCCAGTCGGGTGCCAAGCGAATGATTTTGACGACTGGAGAGCGCTGCGTCTGACCGCCTGCCGCTGTTCGCTGCTTCACGAAACCGTTGCGCGTCTTACGTCGATCAGCGACGGGTGTGATGGCGATGCGGATCATGAGCAGTCCAGCGTTGGAAGCTGTGGAACGATGATCGTCATCCGCTCGCGGAATTGCTTCTGATGCCCGTGGCCGGGGAGCGGCGCGGCGAACAACTTGCGTCGCTGCGCGCTTCATCCGCGGCCTGCTGGACGACGACCTCGATGCACATTAGCAGCGCTACGATCGCCCGTGGTTGGTACTCGCGTAAGCGCGTCGCCAGGCTGGCCCGCGCCGCTCTCCACGCCGCCTTCCTCTCGGGCTTTTTCCAGTCGTCGACGGGTTCGAGCACAAGGTCGTCGAGATACCACCCACACGACTTGAAGTGGTCGAGAAACTCGCGATGCCCGATGGCGTCGGGAAGCAGGCCGGCTGCCTGCATCGCTCGCCGGATGTGGCGCGCGAAGGCGGTCTCGTCGTCACTGTAGAAGAACCTCCCGCTCGCCGGCGCGGACTCGCCGACGAGCAGCGTCCCGATGCGCTCGGGACGATACCTCGCGCGGATGGCTTCGATCGACTGGCTCATCGTGTCCATAGCGCCCTCTGAAGAGTTACGCTTCCCAAGAAGGACGTTGGTGACGCCTAGAACCCGCCAGCCGGCCGGCGACGGCCGCGTCGGACCAGACCTTACCAGACGCACGATTGCGGTGTGAGCCCAATCACAGCGGGCGAGCCGCGATCCTGTATGGTACCGACATTGCAAGGGGACGAATTTCTGACGAACCGGGCCGAAGCCATTTCAACGCGCTTCGGCCCATAGTCTTGTCACTCTCTGCGCAGCCGCTCGAACGCATCGACCACAACTGCGCAATGGAGCGACGCCGACCGGCGTCCCGCGGAAACCTCGGGAACCATGAGGTTTCGGCTGATCTTCAGCGGCGTCGCGGCAGCGTAGTTCGGACATATCCAACGCGATGGCAATTGGCGTTTCTACTTATGTGGCCCTTGGTCGCAGCGATCCTGACAGCCCGGTCCGCCTTCGAGGCGACTTTCATGGTCGCAAGCGCGTCCGAGCAAAAAAACCAATCGGTCACAAGTCTGAAGGGAGAGTCTTCAGTCATGTCATTTGTTCGCGAAAGCTTCCGCTGGCCCGGCGATCCAGACCCAGGGAGATCCGCGCTCGACGAAAAGCGGGGGATGTCGACCAAGCCTAGCAATCAGACGTCGCGGAATGCTGTCGGGCGACACGGCGCGCCGACGATCACGCTTCCGAAAGGCGCTGGGGAGTTTTCTCGGCTTCGACTACCGCAAGCCGGGGAGGCCGACTCCGCGGTGCAGTAAGCGGCGATCCGCATGTTCTCCACCTTTCGGTCCGTCGGTCGTCCGTCCTTATGATCGTTGTCGCTTCGTTTGATCGGCGTAGATATTGGATCGGTCCCGGATACCCGAGGCCCAATCGGAGGACTGGCGCACGCGGATTTGCCCATCCTGACCGCCGACCGCCAGCTACCGTTTCCGGATTATGACTTCCGGGCGGTCCTAGCACGTCCGGATTTTTTATGCCCCATTGGCGGGCCGCCGATACTCAAGGCAATTGGCGGCGCGCAAGGCTACTTCCGGGGCGGCGGACGCGCTGGATTCGGGCGGCCGTTCAGCGGCCCCACGAGTTGTGCTCACTCTTCATGGAGACTGTTTTACTGTATTTAAGAAAATCACGAACTGCCCATGCGCTAGTTCGGTAATGAGCTACCGCCATTGCGAAGGACGACTCATTATCACCATAAAGCAGATTCAATTTTCTCCGCATATACTCCGCCA
>NZ_JBKQOT010000649.1:0-23381 GCF_052145395.1 Roseiarcus sp. | reverse complement strand
GCGCTTCCGAATCGCACCGACATCCATGATCTCGAGCTTCGTCTGGGCGAACGTCTGGACTCGCTCGCGTCGCGCTTCGATCGGGCTCTTGATCCGAGAATGTCATGACGCGTGGTCAGGACTCGTTAGCCCTGTGACCGATTGCGCGCCGCAGAGATTCGGGTATCCGCGCTGGCCGATCACCGCGAATGGCTGCAACGAGCACCGTCGCCGTTACGAGTTCCTGGCCGTCGCGTGCAACGCGTTGATGAAACTCGAGCGATGCGCCTCGGATCCGCGACGCTCGGGTCTCGACATCGAGCCAATCGTCCATCAGCGCCGCGGCCCGGTACTCGATCTGAAGGCGTCGCACGGCGAACGTGACCGCATTGCTCGCCGCGAGTTCGCGGTGGGCGAAGCCGAAGCTACGCAACCACTCGGTTCGACCCCGCTCAAGGAACCGGAGGTACGAGGCGTGGTAAACTCTGCCCGAGAAATCCGTGTCCTCGTAATACACTCTAATGTTAATAAGTCCAGTTGACTTGTCCGACACGTTCTTCCGCTCCAGTGGGAAACCAAGCACTTGTAGCTTGCTGGGCTTCTCACCGAATGTGAGGCCGGAAGCGGGACGCCCATCCGCTTTGACGGTTAACCCAGCCGATGCTATCCGCAAATGATGCGAGTTGTCTTCATGGGCGCCCCGGAATTTTCTGTTCCGACACTGCGTCAAATCGTCAGAAGCGGGCGCCGCGTCGTGGCCGTTTATACCCGGGCGCCGAAACCGGGCGGCCGCCGTGGCCTGGAAATCCGGAAGACGCCAGTTCATGAAACGGCAGAATCGTTGGGAATTCCGGTCCACACGCCGGCATCGCTGAAGACCGAGGAGGCCCAAGCGGCGTTCAAAAGCCATGGGGCCGATGTCGGACTCGTCATTGCCTATGGCCTGCTGTTGCCTCCGGCGATCCTGACCGCGACCCAATTTGGCTGCCTCAACCTGCATGGATCTCTCCTCCCGCGATGGCGCGGCGCCGCTCCAATCCAGCGGGCGATCATGGCCGGAGATCCTGCAACCGGCGTCGACCTCATGCGTATGGAGGAGGGATTGGACACTGGCCCGATCGCCCTGCGCGAGGTCGTCCCCATTCGACCGCAAGACACCGCCGGGGATCTGGCGAATCGCCTGGCGCAGATCGCGGCCCAAATGGCCATTCGCGGGCTCAACGCTCTGGAGTCCGGAAGCCTGGAGTTCACCGAGCAGGCGAGCGTCGGCGCCTGCTACGCGCGCAAGATCGATAAGGGCGAAACGGAAATCGACTGGACGCGCGACGCCGAAGCCGTTCGCAATCATATCCATGGTCTTTCGCCTGCGCCCGGCGCCTTCTCCAATCTCGTCATCCGGGACAAGGTTGAGCGCATCAAGATCTTGCGCGCGGAAACGGCGAGCTCGGGTGGAGCCCCGGGAACGGTCCTGGACAAAGCCATGACGGTCGCCTGCGGCAAGGGCGCGATCCGCGTCTTGCAAGGCCAGAGGTCCGGCCGCACAGCCCTCTCAGGCCGCGAGCTCATGCGCCGCGAGTCTTTGCTGGCCGGGTCGGTCTTCAAGCGGTCCGAAGCATCTTTATCCGAGACCTGATCGCGGCGCGAAGCTCGTCCTTGCTGGATTCGGCCGCGCGCAGGATCTGGCCGGCTCGGAAGAAATCGAGCAGGCCGAACTGCTCAACTTTGGGTCGAATGAGAATGTCCGGCGGCCTGTGCCTGATCTTTTGCGCTGTGATCGCGCCCTGCATGATTTGGGCGGCGCCGAACATAGACTCGAGCGGGGTCGGTGCGCGGCGCGCACGGGACCGCCTGCCGAAAGTGACGTCGACGGCGATCACGATGTCGGCGAGGTCGAAAAGGTGATCGTACGGGAGCGGATTCACCGCGCCGCCGTCGATCAGCAGACTGCCTTCGCTTTCGACCGGCCGAAACAGTCCGGGAATCGCCATTGAGCCCGCCACGGCCGACGTCAGGGGTCCAGACTGGAATACGGCCTCATTGCGAGCCGAATAGTCCGTCGCGACGACGATTGTCCTGATCGCGAGGTCCTCGAACGCTGCCGGTACACCCCGCGGCCAGAACAACTCGAGAAAGATCTCGGGATCGAGCAGTACGGGGTTGCCGCGCCCACGCAGCACGAGATCGGCGAAGCGACCTACTCTCGCTCGAAGCAACTTTCCCATCACATTCGAGCGGTTGCGGAGAACCTTCAGGACGTGACTACGAATGTCGCGCGCCTCCAGTCCGGCGGCGTAGGCGGCGCCCACGACAGCCCCCATCGAGGTTCCAGCAATGGCGGTTGGACGAATGCCGAGCTCGTCGAGCGTTTCCAAAGCGGCGACATGAGCGATTCCCCGCGCGCCGCCGCTGCCGAGCGCGATCGCTACCGTCGGACGCTCCGGGCCCGTGACAAGATCACGCATCGCCATCAGGAGTTGTGTCCGCGTTCGCGAGCGACGGCGCGCCAACCGATATCGCGGCGACAGAACCCTCCGGGCCAGTCGATGCGGTCGACCGCCGAATAAGCGCGGCTCTGCGCTTCGCTCACAGTGCGGCCAAGCGCCGTTACTGCCAATACGCGTCCCCCGTCGGCAAGGATCGCGTCGCCCTCGCGGCGCGTGCCAGCCTGCAAGACCACGACGCCCGGCATGCGCTCTGCCTGCTCAATTCCCGAAATCCGCGTGCCCCTCAGGGGCTCGCCCGGATAGCCGCGTGCAGCCATGACGACCGTCAGCGCCGCATCGGCGCTGAAGTGTGGTGCAATGCGCGGCAAGGCGCCTTTCGCAGAGGCCTCGAGCAATCGCGGTAGGTCGTCCGTCAGGCGCTCGATGATCGCTTCGGTCTCCGGGTCGCCGAACCTGACGTTGAACTCGATGAGCTTCGGCCCGTCCTTCCCGATCATTAAACCCGCAAAGAGCACGCCACGAAACGGCGTGCCGCGCACAGCCATGCCGCGCACGGTCGGCATGACGATTTCGCGCATGACTCGATCGCTCATCTCCGGTGTCATGATCGGCGGCGGCGAATAGGCGCCCATGCCGCCCGTGTTGGGGCCCGTATCGCCTTCCCCTACGCGCTTGTGGTCTTGAGCGCTCGCAAACGGAGTCGCCGCGGCGCCGTCGCAGAGGGCGAAGAACGACACCTCTTCGCCATCGAGGAATTCCTCGACAACCAACCCGGCGCCAGCAGATCCAGAGTCAGGCAGCAACGTGTCGACGGCCGCTTCTGCCTCCTCGATTGTCGCAGCGACAACCACGCCCTTGCCGGCCGCCAGTCCGTCGGCCTTCACAACGATTGGCGCGCCTCGGTCTCGAATGTAAGCCCTCGCGTCCTCGCGGTTCCGAAAGCGGCTGTACTCGGCGGTTCGAATGCCGAACTCGCGGCAGAAGTCCTTGGCGAAACCCTTCGACCCCTCGAGTTGGGCCGCGGCGCGCGATGGGCCGAAACAGGCAATGCCTTCCCTCGCCAAATCGTCCACGATTCCCGCCACGAGGGGCGCCTCCGGCCCAACCACGACGAGATCGATTTCTTCCTGTCTGCAAAGGGCGATGACTTGGCCGTGGTCCATGAGGTCCACAGCGCGGGTGCGAGCAACGGCCGCACAACCAGGATTGCCAGGAGCAACGATCAATTTGCCGACTTCCCGCGACCGGGCGCAGGCGCGGGCCAGCGCATGTTCGCGCCCGCCTGAACCCAGTATCAAGACATTCATTCGGACGTTCCGCATGGATTGGCAGCCTGACGGCTGCACGCGCACAGACTGGCCGGGCCAGCCTTCGCGATCAAGTGACTCGCGCCCTCGCGCTGCGTGAAAGGCTTGCGGGTCGCGACGCCTTGCGCGACGCCGGCTTGCATAGCATTGTTCGCCCGCGTGGTTTTCCGAACTGGCCGCATCTCATGAAATCTTTCGCCATCGCGCCGACCAACGGCAAGTGGGTCGCCTTGCAAAGCCATCAAACGTGGCTCAATCAGCAAGCCGAGGCGTTGTTCGCCTTCTATGAGCGCAACATCGTCAATCCGCTCGGCGGATTTTACGATCTCGACGATAGGGGTCACCCGACCGCTCCCGGCTATGGGGCCGGAGGGGCGCCAGCGCGCTACCTCTTCGCGACGACGAGAATTGTTCACGCCTTTTCGATCGCCCACCTGATGGGCCGGCCCGGCGCCGACGTCATCGTCGACCATGGCATGAATTTCCTTTGGAACGGCCACCGCGACGAGGAGTGTGGCGGATACTTCTGGGGGGTTGGTTACGAGGGACCAGTGGACAGCGTCAAGCAGGCGTATGGTCACGCGTTCGTCCTTCTCGCCGCCTCGAGCGCGAAAGTCGCTGGCCATCCGGACGCCGAGCGCTTGCTCGCGGACGTTTCCACGGTCATTCGAGACCGGTTCTGGGAAGAGCGGTTTGGAGCCGTCGCGGAGGAATTCACAAGGGATTGGCGTCCCTTCGATTCCTATCGCGGGCAGAACTCAAACATGCACCTGACCGAGGCCCTGATGGCGGCCTTCGAGGCGACCGAAGATTCGAGCTATCTTCGCATGGCGGAGCGCGTCGCCGCACGAATCGTCGATGCCAACGCCGCCGCGCATCATTGGCGGCTTCCGGAGCATTTCACCTCAGACTGGCGAGTCAACAGCGATTACGCCGGCAGCCCGATGTTCCGGCCTTACGGCACGACGCCCGGACACTCGCTGGAGTGGTCCCGTCTCCTGCTTCAGATCTGGGAACTTGGGGAACGAAAGCAGGATTGGCTACGGGACGCGTCCAAGTCGCTCTTCGCCCAGG
Organism: Roseiarcus sp.; assembly: GCF_052145395.1. Classification (NCBI taxonomy): domain Bacteria; kingdom Pseudomonadati; phylum Pseudomonadota; class Alphaproteobacteria; order Hyphomicrobiales; family Roseiarcaceae; genus Roseiarcus; species Roseiarcus sp. The sequence goes on along the minus strand of NZ_JBKQOT010000649.1, from coordinate 18,577 downwards.
CGACGACGGACGGATGGGACCGCGTCCTGGGCGGCTTCTATTACACGCTCGACTGGGACGGACAGCCGCGAATTCGCGACCGATACTGGTGGCCCTGCTGCGAAGGCATCGGCGCCGCAGCCTTTCTCAACGCCATCTTCGGCGACTCGCTTTATGAGGATTGGTACCGTCGGATCTGGAGCTTCGTGGCGACTCGTTTCATCGACAGGCGATACGGAGGCTGGCGAGCCCAGGTGGACGACGCCCTGAGGCCGAATTCAGACCCCTTCTTCGGCAAGAACGATATTTATCATTCGCTGCAGGCCTGCCTGATTCCGACGCTTCCGACGACCGGCAGCGTGACGCGCGGGCTGATCGAGCGCATCGAGCGATCGTCGAATCCGGCGGCTTGATTTTTCTTCACGAATCCGGCACTCGCACGGCGCGCGTTTCCGTAGGGCCACATGTCCTGCGGAAGGGGGCGTTAACTGCGCGTTTATGCGAACGTTAGACCATATGCGATGGGGTTCGAACTCTCGGACCTTGGTCAAGGGCGAGTTATGGCGTTGTCGACAATCTTTCAGTCCGCGATGGTCGCGTCTCTTAGCGCCGTTATGTCCATCTCGTTCTCGGGCGGCGTCTCCGCACAGGAGCCGATCACGTTCGTCATCGCGGCGGCTCCAGGCTACGGCGTTGAGGACTGTCTCGCTGAAGGCGGCGAGTGCGGCCATGTCGTCGCCGACGCCTGGTGCGAGGCTCATGGACGTGGCACAGCGCTGAAGTTCGGCCGTTCCGACGAGGGCGTCACCGATCCGCCGGCGACGATGCGGCCGTATTTCATCACTTGCGGCGACTAAGTAAAGCTAGCGAAGATAATCCGCGCACTTTGGGACGTCGCCGGCGCCCGCTGCCCAGGGCTGAATCGGCACCGTCGAGGTTGAATTTTTCGGCGAACCTTCAACAAGCTTGTCGCTATAGGTCATGTAAACAAGTATATTTCGCTTCGTGTCGCATCCTCTCACGATCTGCATCGTCTTAAAGAAAATGGAACGACGCTCGCTGAAGACGACGTCTCCTTGAGAGAATTTGTCCTTAAACTTGATCGGCCCATATTGCCGACACGCAAGCGAAATATCCGACGTCTGCTCCGCTAATCCAAGCGCACCGGTCAGGCCGCCCTTCTCGGGCGTCGTGTAGTGACAGGCGACGCCGTCCACAACAGGATCATCGATGCCGTAGACGGCAAGTTTGTCGTTCGGGGTCAGAAGCTTGAATGTGGTCGACTTACGAAAAATCAAATCCGGATCGAGCGAGTCCGCTCGGACAGGCGACAATGCCAACAGCACGGCGAGAACGACGGTGGCTTGCTTGACCGGTATCGACACCTCGGATCCCCAACTACATGACTCCGAGCAGCATAGAAGGCTTGCGCTCCGCCGCCAACTGACGCAGCGCCGCCCTTTTTTTGCCCCAATTATACAGCATATGTTTGTGCGTTATCCCGCAAAGGAACAGGGAGGTCCCTGCTGGCGCGAAGCCACTTTGGCAGGCATAGTACGCGCTTGGGCGGCCGCGGGGGATCTTGGTGGCCCGGGCGCCAGGAACGACGGGGCTTGCGTGTCCAGACGATTCACGACTGCCGTCGCCTCTGACGACCGAGGCATGCAGCGGCTCGACGCCTGGACGCGCACCTACGCGCCGCTTCCCGGCATCCCTGACGAGTTCGTCGACGCCGACGGCCGGTTCCGTCCGCACTGGCGACGCATGCTCTCGGCTTTCGCCGCCTTCGACCCGAGCGAGATGCGGCAGCTTTTTGCCGCGGCGGACCGCCGGATCCGCAACCGGGGCCTCTCCTACCGCGTGGCGGGTGAAAAAGACGAGCGCGCCTGGCCGATCGGCCGGATGCCGCTGCTGATTACCGAGGCCGAATGGCGCGAAATCGCCGAAAGCGTCTGCCAGCGCGCCGAACTAGTCGAGAGGGTTCTGGCGGACGTCTATGGCGGCGGCGGCTTGATCGCCAGCGGCGCTCTTCCGGCCGCTGCAATCACCGGATCGGTGGATTATGTCGCCGCCATGCGCGGGGTAACGCCCCCGGGCGGACGGTGGCTGCGCCTGTACGCCCTCGACATCGGCCGCGGCCCCGACGGAGGGTGGTGGGTGCTGGGCGACAGAACACAGGCGCCGTCGGGCTGCGGCTACGCCCTGGAGAACCGGCTCGTCGTCTCACAAGCGTTCTCAGGTCTCTATTCACAGCTGAATGTCCAGCGGCTGGCGCCCTTTTTTCGCGCGCTCGGGGCGGGCCTCAAATCGGCCGGTCAACGCTCGGAACCTCGAATCGCGATCCTCAGTCCTGGCCCGCTGAGCCTCACCTATTCTGAGCAAGCCTACCTTGCGCGCTATCTCGGCTTTCTGCTGGTCGAGGGCGATGATCTCGTCATGCGCGAGGGGCGGGTATTCGTCCGCACCATCGCCGGCCTGAAGCGCTGCGACGTCATCTGGCGCCACATCGACGCGGACTGGTGCGATCCTTTGGAATTGAATGCGTCGTCGCGCATCGGCGTCCCGGGAATGTTTGAAGCGATCCGGCAGGACGGCGTCGCGGTCGAAAACATGCCGGGAACCGGCTTCATCGAATCGCGCGCCATGCTGGCCTTCCTTCCCGCGCTGGCGCGAAAGCTTCTCGGACAGGACCTGCGCATGCCGAACACCGCGACGTGGTGGTGCGGCCAGCCCCAGGAGCGCGAACGCGTCCTCGATGAATTCGACTCGATCTCGATCGCGCCGGCTTTCGGCAACGAATTGCCTGGAATGACAGGACGCTCGAGCGTCATCGGCGAGGAACTCTCCGTCGGCGAAAGAGGTCGCCTGCGGGACGCGATCGCTACGCGCGGCATGGACTTCGTCGGGCAGGAGGTCGTCCGCCTGTCGACGACGCCCCGATGGGTCGAGGACGGCCTCGAACCCCGCCCCTTCGTCCTGCGCGTCTATTGCGCCGCAACCCCGAAGGGCTGGCGGGTCATGCCCGGCGGCTTCTGCCGAATCTCCGATCGGTCCGACGCGCGCGCCGTGTCGATGGGAGACGGCGTCGAATCCGCTGACGTTTGGGTTCTCGCGGAAGACCCGGTGGAAGTCTCGAGCCTGCTGCCGAGCCCGGACAGCGTGCGCATCACGCGGCTCCTCGGCAATCTGCCGAGCCGGGCCGCGGACAACCTGTTCTGGTTCGGACGCTATCTGGAGCGGGCGGAGGCGACGTTGCGGGTTGTGAGGTGCCTCGCCGCCCGCTCCGTCGACCCAGACGCCCCGATGCGCGTCGGACGTCAGGCGCTCGACCGGCTGATGGGGGTGCTGGTTGGATGGGGCGCCGTCGACGCGACGACCCTGAAGGAGGGCGCCGCCGCGGCCAGCGACCAGGGACTGCGCGATGCGAACCGCCATGGCTCGGCGTTGTCGCTCGCGCGCTCGGCGCGCACGGCCGCGTCGGTGATTCGGGAGCGACTGACCTACAAAACCTGGGAACTGATTGGCCAGTTGGAGAGCGCGATTGATGTCGCCGCCGACCGTCCGCTTACTGCCGGGGAAATCGTCGACCTGACGGACGAGGGCTTGACCGTGATCGCTGCCCTGTCCGGACTGTTCGACGAGAACTTCAATCGCGGCGCCGGCTGGGTGTTCTACGTCATGGGGCGGTGCGTCGAGCGCGGAGCGAACACTTGCCGGCTGCTGCGGCAATTCGCAGGCGGCGACGCCACGGAGCAGACGCTCAGCGTCATGCTGGACATGATCGACTCGCAGATCACTTACAGCTCCCGCTATCTGGTCGGCGTCGCCCTCGCGCCAGTGCGCGACATGGCGCTTCTCGACCCGTTCAATCCGCGTTCGGTCGCCTCTCAGGTCAATCGCATCGACGAAGGCATCGCGACGCTGCCAGTGCTGCGGCGCGACGGGATCCTCGAGGAGCCGCGCAGGCTGACGACGCTGCTTCGCGCCGAACTGGCGACTGAACGGGCCGAGAGCCTGGATGATTCGAGAATATTAGGCGTCGAACAGCGTCTGTTGGCGCTGGCGAACGCGATCGCGGCGCGATACTTCCTGCAGGGCGCCGCCCACGGCCGGGCGGAAAAGATCACGGGTCTCGCGTGAACTGCAACGTCACCCACGTCACACGTTACACTTACGGAGCCACGGTCGAGCTGACGACCGGCATCCTGCGCCTGAAGCCGGTTTCTCGCGACGGCCAGTTCCTCGAGCGCTTCAGCCTCAAGACCGAACCTCCGTGTTTGCCGCCAAGCGAACGCGTCGACGCCTTCGGCAATGCTGTGCTGAGCCTCAGGATCGAGAAACCGCATCGTGAGTTGATCGTGGAAGCGATGTCGCGAGTGCATCTCGACCGTCCGGCGGTGCTGGAGCTGTCGCCGCCGTGGGAGACGGTCGCCGCGGAGGCGCTGATCGCGCCGTCGCTTGCGTCCGACTGCCCTGCGATAGGCCTCTATCCATCCCGCGCGCTGTCGCTTTTCGACGAGGCCACGGCCTACGCGCGAAAGAGTTTCACTGCAGGACGCCCGGTTTACGAGGCGGCGATGGACTTGGCGCGGCGGATCCGCGCCGACTTCGCCTACGATCCCGGCTCTACGGAAGTCAGCACGCCCGCTCAGGTCGCATTCGAGCATCGCCACGGCGTCTGCCAGGACTTCGCCCACATCATGATTGCGGCTCTGCGCGGCCTGGGGCTGCCAGCCCTCTACGTCAGCGGCTACATTCGCACAATTCCGCCGCCCGGCAAGGATCGGCTCGCCGGCACCGACGCCTCGCACGCTTGGGTGTCGCTGTGGTGCGGCTCGTCAATGGGGTGGACGGACTTCGATCCGACCAACGCGCTCGCCGTGCACAACGATCATGTCGAGGTCGCCCGGGGCCGCGACTATTCGGACGCCTCACCGATCGAAAGCATGGTCCTCTCACACGGAAGCCATCAACTCGAAGTCGAGGTCGATGTCGTTCCGATCTGAAGGCGTCCTCGGCTGGCGGCGCGCGAGCGAACGTGCTTAAAGGCCGACCGCCGAAGAGGGATCCTGCAATATGGCCGATCATACCATCCCGCATTTCCATAATGATCTTGGGGTTAATACGATCAAGGTTCGGGTGCGAGAGTTCATGTGCACGGGCGCGAAGCCGCCGTTCGATCACCCGCATATCTTCATCGACATGGGATCGGACGACGAGGCGATCTGCTCCTATTGCTCGACGCGCTACGTCTATGACGGCGCCTTGAGCGGAATCTGCGCGCCGCCGGAGTGCGAACTGAAGGCCGCGGCGTGAGTCCAGTGACCAGGCGCGCGATCGTCGCCGGCGCCGGCGTCGGCGGTCTGGCGGCGGCGCTGGCCGTGTCGAAAGCGGGTCTCGACGTCACGATCTACGAGCGGACCGAAGCGCTCGAGGAATTCGGCGCCGGGCTTCAACTCACCCCGAACGCGACCCGCGTGCTGGCGAGGCTCGGCGCGCTGGAAGCGGTCCGCGACGTCGCGATGGTCCCGGACGCCGTCTCTGCGCTGCGCGGCTCGGATGACGCCGTCCTGATGCGCCTTTCCCTGGAGGACGCGGAGCGCCGGTGGGGAGCGCCCTATCTTGCCCTGCACCGTGCAGACCTGCAGCAGGCTCTGGCCCGGGCGACGGAGCGCAAGAATATCCGGCTGCGACTAGGATCGACCGTGTCGAACGTTACGGCCGGCGAGCGGGTGGACATCGAAGTGACGCAACGGGCGGCGACCGTAGAAGAGGGCGCCGATCTGCTGATTGGCGCCGACGGCTTGCGATCGCGGATACGCGAGAAGTTCGCCAGGGGAACAGACGGCCTTGCCTTCACCGGGCGCGTCGCGTTTCGCGCGACAATCCCTGCGGGCCTCGTCGAGCCCCGCTGGAAGCAGGCTCGCGTCGTCCTGCGCCTCGGACCCAACGCGCATTTGGTGCACTATCCCTTGCGCGGCGCCTCGGTCGTCAATGTCGTCGCGGTGATCGAGGAATCGTGGCGCTTCGGCGAGACCGAGCATCCTTGGGACGGCGTCGCCGACCGCCCGACGCTCGAGCGCGCCTTCGCCAGTTGGTCGTCCTCGACCCGCAAGCTCATTGCCTCGGCCACGAACTGGCGCGCCTGGCCGCTCTACGCGCGCCCGGCGCTCGGTTCGTTCGCGCTCGGCCGCATCGCGCTGCTGGGCGACGCCGCCCACCCCATGGTCCCCTTCCTCGCACAAGGCGCAGCACAGGCAATCGAGGACGCCGGCGTGCTCGCCGCGGCGCTTGCGGAGATCGACGACGTTCCTCAGGCGCTCGCAACCTATTCGCGCGCACGCGTTTCGCGTGCAACGCGCATTCAGGCCGAGGCGTTGCGGCAAGGCCGGATCTATCATCTGAAAGGCGCAATGGCCGTCGCGCGCGACGCCACGATGCGCCTCGTCGGGCCGCGGCGCCTCAGCGCGCGCTACGACTGGCTTTACGGCGCCTGACGGTTCAGCGGCGACGCGCCGGCGCGGGTCAGGACCAGCACGGCGCCGCCAGCGAGCAGCCCCCAGAACGCTCCGCCGACGCCGTAAATCGTGACGCCGGAAGCCGTGACGAGAAAGGTGACCAGCGCCGCCTCGCGCTCCTGGCTGTCCGCGAGCGCGTTATGCACCGCGGATCCGAACGGATTGAGCAGCGCGAGGCCGGCGACCGCCTCGACGAGAATCGGCGCTCCGGACACGAAGGCCGTCACGGCGCCGGCGAGCAGCCCGAATATGACGTAGGTCGCCCCGGCAGTCGCCGCGGCGATCCAGCGCTTTGCCGGATCGGCCGAAGCGTCGGGGGAGGCGCACAGCGCAGCCGTGATCGAGCTCAGATTCACCGCATGACCTCCGAACGGAGCCGCGGCCAGGCTGAAGGCGCCCGTCGTCCACACCAGCCGGCCCGGATCGGGGCGGTAGCCATAAGCTCCGAGAACGGCCAGGCCCGGAAGGTTCTGCGAAGCCATGGTGACAATGAACAAGGGTGCAGCGATGCCGACGATCGCTCCCAATGAGAACGTCGGCGCAACGAACTCGGGACGCGGGGTGATCGTCGCCAGGTCGAAACCCGCGGCCGGGCCGCTTGCGGCGATCACCAGCCCGTCGACGAGCGCGGCGAGCGGCGTTGCGTAGGTCCTTTTCCACCGCGACACGATCAGCCACGCCAGCACAATGAGCGTCGCGCTAAACGGCGCCTCGATCAGCGCGGCGATCGGCTTGAGGCAAAGGCCGAACAGAACGCCGGCCAGCATGGCGTTGGCGAGCGGCCCGGGAATTGCGGCGACGAGACGCGCGAACGGCCGGAAGAGCCCGGCGGAAATCAGAAGGAGCCCGACGACGAGAAAGGCGCCGACCGCGGCCGGAAATCCCCCCGGCGCTGCGCCGGTCGCAGCCAGCAGGGCCGCGCCGGGGGTCGACCAGGCGGCGGACACGGGCATGCGCGACGCGAGGCTCAGCACAATGCCGGCAACGCCCATCGCGATCGATAAAGCCATCAGGCCGGACGCGGCCTCGGCGTCCGTCGCGCCGACGGCGGTGAGACCCTTGAGGATGACGGCGAAGGATGACGCGAACCCGACAAAGGCGGTGACGACGCCTGCGGCGATCGGCTGCGCAACGGATCTTGAAGTCATCAGCGTCAGCCCGGCTGCAGATCGAATCGATTCATCTTACGGAAAACCGGTCCCTGCGGGAATGCGCCGACCGGCGGCGACGCTCACCGCAGGATCTGCCGCAGGAAGAGCTTTGTCCGCTCATGCTGGGGATGGTCGAAGAACGGGTCCGGCGCATTGATCTCGACGATCTCGCCGTTGTCCATGAATACGACCCGATCCGCGATCTGCCGCGCAAAGCCCATTTCGTGGGTGACGACGATCATCGTCATGCCATCCTGGGCGAGCGCAGTCATCGTATCCAGCACTTCCTTGACCATTTCGGGATCGAGCGCTGAGGTCGGCTCGTCGAAGAGCATGATCTTCGGGTTCATGCAGAGAGCGCGCGCGATGGCGACCCGCTGCTGTTGGCCGCCGGACAGCTGGCCCGGATACTTTCCGGCCTGTTCCGGAATCTTCACTCGGGCGAGCAGTTTCATCGCGAGGTCCTCGGCTTCGCGCTTCGGCATGCGGCGAACCCAGATCGGCGCCAGCGTGCAGTTCTCGAGAACCGTCAGGTGCGGAAACAGGTTGAAGCTCTGAAAGACCATGCCGACTTCGCGCCGCACCTCGTCGATCCGCTTGACGTCCGGCGTCAGCTCCACCCCGTCGACCACGATCGATCCGCGGTGATGCTCCTCGAGCCGATTGACGCAACGGATGAGCGTCGACTTCCCCGAGCCGGAAGGGCCGCACACGACAATGCGTTCCCCGCGCCGCACCGTCAGGTTGATGTTGCGCAGGGCGTGAAACGCGCCGTACCACTTGTGGACGGCCACGAATTCGACCGCGGCCTCGAGGGTCTCTGTCGACGCTGAAGCCCTCATCGCTTGCGCCCCCTGGCGAGCGTGCGCTCGACGGTGGCCGAATAGCGGGCCATGCCATAGCAGAAGACGAAATAGAACATTCCGGCGAAGACGTAGCCGGTCGCCATGATGGTCGGACCGCTCCAGACCGGGTCCTTGAAAGCGTTGTTCATCGCCTCGAGGAAATCGGTGATGCCGACGATCGACACCAGCGTCGTATCCATGAACAGCCCGACAAAATTGTTGACGATCCCTGGGATGACCATCGTCAGCGCCTGCGGCAGAATCACAAGAGCCATCATGCGGGGATAGTTGAGGCCGAGCGCCATCGCGCCTTCGTATTGGCCGCGGTTCAGCAATTGGAGGCCGCCGCGAACCTCCTCGGCCATATAGGCGGCCGAGAACAGCGCGATGCCGACCAGCGGCCGCAAGAACCGGTCCGGCGTCCAGGCCTCGGGGAGGAACAGCGGCAGCATCGTATTCGCCATGAACAGGACGGTGATGAAGGGCACGCCGCGCACGAACTCGATGAACAGGACGCTCGCCAGCCGCACGGCCGGCAATTCCGAGCGCCGCCCGAGCGCGAGCAGGACGCCGAGCGGCAGGGAAAAGACAATCCCCACCAGCGCCGTCAGCAGCGAGACAAAAATGCCGCCCCAGAGCAGCGTATCGACCACAGGCAAGCCGACCGTCGGCGACCCGCGCAGCAGGAAGAAGGCTGCGATCGGATAGACGACGAAAAAGAGGAGCGCGCCCCACGCCCGCTTCGGCGCCGACGGCCAGAGAAGCCAGGCGATCAGCCCGGCGCCGGAGGCTTCGACGACGTCGACCCGCCAGCGCTCCGCAACCGGATAGGAGCCGAAGCGAAGGTAGTCGAGCTTGGCCGCGACAAAAGCCCAACACGCGCCATCCTGATTTTGCCGACAGAGGACGCCGTCCGGGGCGCTCCAGACCGCGTTCACCGTCGCCCACCGGAAGAGCGGCGGCAGCAGCCACGCCGCCAAGGCCACGAAGACGAAGGTCGTCAGGCTGGAGCCCAGCGACGAGAAGAGGTTCGACCTCGCCCAGGCGAGCGCCCCGCGGGAAAAGGTCGGCGGCGGATCCAGAGGCTCCGGCCGCGCTCTGACGAAGGCGATCGCGTCCGACACTCAGCGCTCCTTCAACGCGTGACGGGCGTTGTAGACGTTCAGCGCGACCGCCACCGCGATCGAGATGGCGAGATAGACCGCCATGGTGATCGCCATGACCTGCACCGCCGCCTGCGTCTGGTTCAGCACCGTCCCTGCGAAAATCTGAACGAGGTCCGGATATCCGACGAAAACCGCGAGCGAAGAGTTCTTGACGAGGTTGACATATTGCGAGGTCAGCGGCGGGACGATCAGGCGCATCGCCTGGGGAACGACGACCAGCCTGTCCGCCAGGCCCCGGTGCAATCCGAGCGCCGCGGCCGCCTCGACCTGCCCGTGCGCCACCGCCTGCACGCCGGCGCGGACGATCTCGGCGATGAAGGCCGCTGTGAACGTGACGAGACCGAAGACCAGCGCCGCAAGCTCGGGGATCACGGGAATCCCGCCTCGCAGATTGAAGCCCGAGAGCTTGGCCACATCGAGCGCGAAAGGAGCGCCAAAGCCTGCGATCGCCATCGCAGGCAATCCGATCAGCAAGCCAGCTGAGACCCAGCCGACGGGCGCCTGCGCCCCCGTCAGTTCTTGCCGACGCCGCGCCCAATGGCGGTAGAGGAGAGCTGCGAGCGCGGCTGCGCCGGCCGCAGCCGCGAACCATGGCGCGCCGGACAGAGGAACCGGAGCAGGCAGGAAAAGACCGCGGTTGTTGAGAAAAACGAGTCCGCCGACGCTGATCGACTGACGGGGCCCGGGCAGCGATTTCAGAACGGCGTTGTACCAGAACAGCAATTGCAGCAGCAGCGGTATATCACGCATAATATTAGTATATAGAAGCGCGGATCGCGACAGAAGCCAGTTCGGCGACAGGCGCGCGAGGCCGACGGCGAAACCCAGCAGCGTCGTGAGCGGGATTCCGATGGCCGCGACGAGCAGGGTGTTGGCGAGGCCGACCCAGAAGGCCTGCCCGTAGGTCGACACGCCCGAATAGGGGATCAGGTGCAGGTTGATGTCGAAGCCCGCGACCTGGCTCCAAAAGCCGAAGCCCATCGGAATGCCGCGGGCCACCATGTTCACATAGGCGTTATAGGCGCCGCCGATCAGCAATGCGCCGAGGACCGCGATCAACAATCCCTGGTAGAAGAGGCCCCGCACACGCGGGTCGTTCAACAGCGCTGCGTTCACGGCGTCCCTCAGTCCGACAGCTCAAGTCGCCTGCCGATGCTGACGGACCCTACTCCCACGCGCAAGCCGTTGCATCGCGGGCGTTGCATCGCGGGCGCGCCCATAGAATCAAAGAATCGAAAGAGGCCCCGCAAGACGTTCAGAAGGCTCGAAACCGACTCGAAAATGGCAGGAGCGCGCCAACGCGCCAGGCCGGTCCGTTCGGATCACCACATGTCGAGGGCGACGCGCGCCTCGTCGGACATGCGGCTCAGATCCCATGGCGGATCGAACACCATGTTGACCTTCACCCCCGCGACGCCCGGCACGACCCCGACGGCGTTCTCCACCCAGCCCGGCATTTCGCCAGCAACCGGACAGGCCGGGGCCGTGAGGGTCATGTCGATGGCGACGAATCGGCCGTCGTCGATGTCGACGTTGTAGATGAGCCCCAACTCGTAGATGTCGGCGGGGATCTCCGGATCGTAAACCGTCTTCAGCGCGGCCACGATCGCCTCGGTCAGCGCTTGCAGTTCCTCCGCCGTCATCTGCGACGGCGGCTTCGGCTTCAGAGCGGCCGGCTGCTGCGAAGCGGCAGCGGTGGGCGCGTCATTCATCCCACGGTCTCCTACGCGAAGAGTTTCTGGGCGCGATCCAGGGCGTCGGCGAGCGCGTCGACTTCTTCGAAAGTATTGTAGAGGGCGAAGGAGGCGCGGCAAGTCGACGTCACGCCGAACCGCTGCAGAAGCGGCATGGCGCAATGCGTTCCCGCGCGCACCGCAACACCGGAGCGGTCGATCAGCGTCGCGATGTCGTGCGCATGGGCGCCCTCCATGGTGAAGGACAGGATCGGACCCTTGCCCGTGGCCGTGCCGATGATTCGCAGCGAGTTGATCCTGGAAAGCCGCTTGTGCGCGTAGGCGCTCAGCGCCTCCTCGTGCGCGCGAATCCGAGCCCGGCCGATCCCTTCCATGTAATCGAGCGCAGCGCCGAGCCCGATCGCCTGGACGATCGGCGGCGTGCCGGCCTCAAACCGATACGGCGGACGGTTGTAGGTGACCGTGTCGCGCGTCACCTCCTCGATCATCTCGCCGCCGCCAAGGAACGGCGGCAAAGACTCGAGCAGTTCGCGCTTGCCGTATAGGACGCCGATGCCGGTCGGCCCATAGAGCTTGTGGCCGGTCACCGCATAAAAGTCCGCATCGAGATCGCGGACGTCGACGTAGAGATGGACGGCGCCCTGCGACCCGTCGACCAGAACCTTGACTCCGCGCGCATGCGCGATTCTGATGATCTCCTTGATCGGCGGCGCGGTGCCGAGAACGTTCGACATTTGCGTGATCGCGACGATCTTTGTCCGGCCGCTCAGCGCCTTTTCGAAAGCCTCAAGCGAGAACGATCCGTCGTCGCCGACGTCGATCCAGCTTAAGGCGGCGCCCTTCCGCTCGCGATGGAAGTGCCACGGGACGATGTTGGAATGGTGCTCCATGACGCTGAGGGCGATCTCGTCACCCGCGCCAATATGCTTCAGGCCGAAGCTGGCGGCGGCCAGATTGATCGCCTCGGTGGCGGACCGCGTGAAGACGATCTCGTCGGTCGAGGCGGCGTTCAGGAAGCGGCGCACGGTTTCGCGCGCGGCCTCGTAGGCTTCCGTCGCGGCGTTGGCGAGATAGTGAAGGCCGCGGTGGACATTGGCGTATTCGTGCTCGTAGGCGTAGGTCAGCCGATCGAGCACGGCCTTCGGCTTCTGGGCCGAGGCCGCATTGTCGAGATAGACGAGCGGCTTGCCGTACGGGCGCTCGGCCAGAATCGGAAAATCCTCACGGATTTTCGCGACGTCGTAGGGCTCGACGGTCGGTCGGACGATATCGTTCACGCGCCGGCTCCCGTCGTCCTGGGTTGCGTCGCCGCGGTCCTGCGCCCCGCGCCCAACCAAGCCGCGAGGAGCGCCCGCAGCCCATTCGCCAGCACTTCGTCCTCGACACGGTCGATCGCCTCGACGCCGAAGGCTTCCAGGAGCATCGACTCCGCCTCGTCCTTCGGAAGGCCCCGGGTCTGCAGATAAAAGATCTGCTCCGGATCGATCGAGGCGACGGTCGCTCCGTGCCCGCAGATCACATCGTCGGCGAAAATCTCGAGCTCGGGCTTCGCGTTCATCTGCGCCTGCGGCGAAAGCAGCACGGCCTGCGACTTCATCGCGCCGTCGGTCTTCTGCGCGCCGGGCGCGACGATGACCTTGCCCTGGAAGACCCCGATCGCCTCGTCTGCGACAATCGCCCGGTAGAATTCGCGGCTGACCCCGCGCGGCGCAGCATGCACGACCTGAAGAGTCGTGTCGGCCCGCCGTGTCCCCTCGAGCAGGGCCAAGCCGCTAAGCGCGATCTTACCCCCCGCTCCTGCGAGCTTGGCGAAGATCTGACGGCGGCTCAATGCGCCGCCCGAAACGAAGCCGAAGGCGCTCAGCTCCGCCTCCGCTTCCAGGTCGACGAGCTGGCTCTCGAGATGAAGCTCCGGGTCGTCGCCCACCACGGAGACGTGCTTCAGCTTCGCCCCTTCGGCGAGCTTCAGCGTCGTCGCGGCATGCCGTTGGACGGCGGCCGTACCGCCGAGAAAGGTCTCGACCACCGTCGCGCGAGCGCCGGCACCGACGGCGATCTCGGTCCAGGAATAAAGCGAATAGGCGCCTTCGCCGACAGTGACATGCGCGATCTCGACCGGAGCGGCGAGCTCCGCTCCGGCCGCGACGTCGACGGCGAGGACGTCCGGCGCCATCGCTTCGACCAGCGACGCCATCGGGTCCTCGGCGCCCGATGCGCGCCCTTCCCGGCTCGCGACCACGGCGCCCGCCGGCAAGGCGTCGCTCAACTCTGGCGCTAACCTGCCGTTCACGGTGACGAGCCGCGCCCCGCCCTTCTCGCGGCCGGCGAGAAGGGCGCCCGCCGCCTCGACCGCGGCGCGATCCGGCGAAGCGGCGAGCGGCGCCGCAACCGTCATCGCCGCGCGCAGATCGGTGTAATGCCAGGATTCCACGCGGCGGGTCGGAAGACCCGACGCCGCGAAGCGCTCGAAGGCGGCCGCTCTTCGCGGCGATCGCGCGAGGCTCTTCGACGCCTCGAACTGCTCGACAAGCGTGGCTTCCGCCGTCGATCGGGAAGGAGCGTGAGCGGTCATTGGCGTCTCACGCAGCCTGAACCGCGAAGTCGCGGTAGCCGTTCTTCTCGAGTTCGAGCGCGAGCTCCGGTCCGCCGGTCGCGACGATGCGGCCCTTCGCCATGACGTGCACGACGTCCGGCTTGATGTGGTCGAGGAGCCGCTGGTAGTGGGTAATGATGAGGAAGCCGCGGTTCGCATCGCGCAAAGCGTTGACGCCTTCCGAGACGACCCGCAGGGCGTCGATGTCGAGCCCTGAATCCGTTTCGTCGAGCACGCTGTAGCGCGGCTGAAGCAGCGTCATCTGCAGGATCTCGATCCGCTTCTTTTCCCCGCCCGAGAAGCCGACGTTCAGCGGCCGCCGCAGGATCTCCTGATCGACCTTCAGGCGCTGTGACGCCTCGCGGACGCGGCGCATGAATTCCGGCGTCGTCAGGTCGGCCTCGCCGCGGGCGCGGCGCCGCGCGTTGAGCGAAGCCTTCAGAAAGGTCATCGTCGCGACGCCGGGAATTTCGATCGGATATTGGAAGGCCAGGAATACGCCCTTCCGGGCGCGCTCGTCAGCTTGCAGCTCCAAAAGGTCTTCGCCGTCGAGCAAAATCTCGCCCGACGTCACTTCGTAGTCCGGCTTGCCGGCGATGACATAAGCGAGGGTCGACTTGCCGGAGCCGTTCGGGCCCATGATTGCGGCGACCTCGCCGGGCTGCACGGTGAGGCTCAACCCATCGAGGATCGGCGTTCCGTGAACGGAGACGTGGAGATTCTTGACTTCAAGCATGGGAGCGCGCGCCTTGGTTCCGGACTGCTGTCGAAACGTAGGGAGGAGTGGAAGTCGTCATCCGACGCTGCCCTCCAGGCTGATTGCGATCAGCTTCTGCGCCTCGACCGCAAACTCCATCGGCAATTGCTGCAGAACGTCACGGACGAATCCGTTGACGATCAGCGCGGTGGCTTCCTCGGCCGATAGTCCTCTCTGCTGGCAGTAGAAAAGCTGCTCCTCCGAAACCTTCGACGTCGTCGCCTCGTGCTCGATGACCGCCGAGGCGTTCTTCGCCTCGATATAGGGCACCGTGTGCGCCCCGCATTCGTGGCCGATCAGCAGGGAATCGCAGTTGGTGAAGTTGCGCGCGCCGGTTGCGAGCCGATGCGCCGACACCTGGCCGCGATAGGTGTTCTGCGACTTGCCCGCCGACACGCCCTTGGAGATGATCCGGCTCGTCGTGTTGCGCCCGAGGTGGATCATCTTGGTGCCGCTGTCGACCTGCTGGCGGCCATTCGAGATGGCGATCGAGTAGAACTCGCCGCGCGAGGACTCGCCGCGCAAAATGCAGGACGGATATTTCCAGGTGATCGCAGAACCGGTCTCGACCTGGGTCCAGGAGATCTTCGAGCGCGCGCCGCGGCAATCGCCGCGCTTGGTGACGAAGTTGTAGATGCCCCCGCGTCCCTCGGAATCGCCCGGGTACCAATTCTGCACGGTCGAGTATTTGATCTCGGCGTCCTCCATCGCCACGAGTTCGACCACAGCCGCGTGGAGCTGGTTCTCGTCGCGCTTCGGCGCCGTGCACCCCTCCAGATAGCTGACGTAGGCGCGCTTTTCGGCGATGATCAGCGTCCGCTCGAACTGACCGGTGTTCTTCTCGTTGATGCGGAAATAGGTCGAGAGCTCCATCGGGCAGCGCACGCCCGGGGGCACGTACACGAAAGAGCCATCAGAAAAAACCGCAGAGTTGAGCGTAGCGTAATAATTGTCGGTACTCGGCACGACCGATCCGAGATAGCGCCGGACCAGTTCCGGATGATGGCGCACCGCCTCGGAGAAGGAGCAGAAGATCACGCCCGCCTTCGCGAGCTCCGCCTTGAAGGTCGTGGCGACCGACACCGAATCGAAGACGGCGTCGACAGCGACCCTCGGCCTTTCGACTCCCGCGAGAATCTCCTGCTCGACCAGGGGAATCCCGAGCTTCGCGTAAGTGCGCAGCAGCTCCGGGTCGACCTCGTCAAGCGACTTCGGCCCGGCCGCGGTCTTTGGCGCGGCAAAATAGTGAATGTCCTGAAAGTCGATGGGCGGATAATCGACGCGCGCCCATTTCGGCTCGTCCATCGTGAGCCAGCGCCGATACGCGTCGAGCCGCCAAGCCAGCAGCCACTCCGGCTCTTCCTTCTTCGCCGAAATGAACCGGACGATGTCTTCGTTGAGCCCCTTGGGCGCGACGTCGGATTCGATCGCGCTGATGAATCCGTACTTATAAGCATCGACGTCGATCGAACGAACGCGATCGACCGTCTCCTGGACAGCCGCCATAACCGACATCTCCTCGCCTTGGCGGTTTCAAGGACCGCCGGTGGGGTCTTGCTCCGTCCCGATGGCGTCAGGACTAGACCCGAACAATATGGTCTCAGCGGACGGCTTTTGCAAATGAGCCCCCCGTATCCCAGCTATCAGCCGAATTGCGCCCTTATTACACATATAAACACCGTTATTATGCTTCTAGAGCGCAGCCCTGATTTCCGGATCGCCGCCGATCAAGCGGGCGAACTGCCGCATCCGGGACTGAAGGCGCTCGCTGCTCAGCGGAGCGAGCCCCGCCGGCAGCGTCAGGACCACCTGGCCCCTTTCGCAGATCATCGGCGCCCGCGGCAGAACGCCCGGCATGGCCGCCGAGATGTTGTAGGCGACCCGCATGGCCGCCCCGAGAATTCGGGCCCGGTCGAGCTGGCGCGCGCTTACCAGCGAGCGCGACTGCGGCGTGACGAAATCCTCGTTCGACAGATGGCGATAGGCGGCCGCAAGCGCAAGGAACGCCCGGGCGGGATGATGGACCCCGATAAAAGCCGCGTTGGCGACGAGGTCGTAGGCCTGGGCGCCGCGATAGTCCGGATGAGCGCGCCAGGAAATGTCCGATAAGAGGCAGGCGGCGTGGCGCAGCCGCCGGTCTTCTTCGTCCTCCTCGAGGTGCGACGACTTGAGCAGGCGGGAGGTCCACTCGAACAGCTCCTCCCCGTGCGCCGGGGCGCGCGACCGAAGGCGGTTGAACTCTCGCGCCGAGACGATCAGCGGGTCTTCGGCCTGAATCTCCGACGGAAGCTGGGAATAGAGCAGGCCTTCGCGAACCCCGAGCGCGGAGACGACGATCTCCTTCGGGGCGGCGACCCGGATGATCTCCTCCAGCACGGCGGCGCCGTAGGCGAGCAGCGGACGGCGCGCCGCGGAAACGGACTCGATCGCCATCAGGGCGTCCGCCTCGATCCTTTCGACCAGCCGAGCGAATTCGAGCGCGTCGCTGGTCGGAATGACGTAATTGTGCATCACGTTCATCGGATACTGGCGCTGACGCATGTGCAGGCGCGCCAGCGCGCGCCACGTCCCGCCGACCGCGTAGAACGTGCGCCCGGCGAGCCCCGGCAACAACTTCACGCCGGCGAGCGTCTCGCGAACGATCTTCGTCGCCTTTTTCGGCGACCGCTCCGACAGATCCATCAGCGATAGGCCGCCGAGCGGCAGGGTGAGGCCGGCGCCGGCGGTTCCGGCCCTGATGTCGGTCAGCTCGAGCGAACCTCCGCCGAGATCGCCGACAATGCCGTCGGCGCCATGGATGGAGCTCACCACGCCGAGCGCCGCAAGCCTCGCCTCCTGCGCGCCGCTGATGAGCTCGATTTCGCATCCGATCGCGCGCCGGGCGAGGGCGAGAAATTGCGGGCCGTTGGCCGCGTCGCGCACGGCCGCGGTCGCAAGGCAGCGCACGTCGCCGATCCGCATGGTGTCGCAAAGCACCCGGAACCGCTGCAATGCGGCGAGCGCCTTGGCGACCGCGTCCTCCGGCAAAAGGCCGGTGGTGGCGACGCCGCGTCCAAGACCGCAGAGCGCCTTCTCGTTGAAGGTGGGTGTGGGCGCGCGCGAATGCGACTCGTAAGCCACCAGGCGAACGGAGTTTGAGCCGATGTCGACGATGGCGACCGGCGTGCCGGGCAACCGGCCCTGCGCGACATTGTCCGACATGCTGACCCCGCCGAAACCTGCCCACAATAGCGACGCGGTCGTTTATCAGGCGCGCACGCGCGGCGCCACCGGGAAGGGATCGTTCAGCGCCTGTCCACGCCCCGAGAGGCTCGGATTCGTCTGAAAGAACCTGTGCGCGTTGAACGGCTCCTCGCCCTCGGCGCGGACGATCCGAACGCTCGAACCGTCCGGCAGGATCCGGAAGCTCTGCTCATTGTCTTTCAGATTGGCTTCCATGATCTGGTTGAGCACCTGCTCGTGCACCGTCGGGTTGAGCAGGGGGACCAGGGCTTCGACCCTGCGGTCGAGGTTGCGCTGCATGAGATCGGCCGACGAAATGAAGACCCTCGCCTTCGGGTGCGGCAGGCCGTGGCCGGCGCCGAACGCATAGATGCGGGCGTGTTCGAGGAACCGTCCGACGATGGACTTCACGCGAATGTTCTCGGAGAGTCCCTCGACCCCCGGCCGGAGGCAGCAGATGCCGCGCGCGACGATGTCGATTTGGACGCCGGCCTGGCTCGCGGCGTAAAGCGCGTCGATGATCTCGGGATCGACCAGCGCGTTGCATTTCATCCAGATCTTGGCCGGCTTGCCGAGCGCCGCGTGATCGACCTCGTCGGCGATGCAGCGCAGCAGCGTCTTCTTCAGCGTGATCGGCGAGATCGCCATTTGC
>NZ_JBKQOT010000648.1:0-4647 GCF_052145395.1 Roseiarcus sp. | reverse complement strand
AAATACCCTGCCGCTCGGCAGCACGAAGGACCGGCCATACCAGCCCGGTCGCGTCGCCACACGGAAAGTGGGCCTCAGAGTCCGGAGCGATTCGTGGACACTTCGGCGAAAATGGCTGCGACTCGACGGCGTCACCAGGCCGGCCTCCAACGAGGCGATCATCCGCTCTGGCGCGGCCTCAAACTCCTCCATCGACAGGATGCGGCGACGTCGCCGACCACCCACGACGATCTGCAGCTCGAGGAAGTGGTGCTCTTGCGGACAACGACCCATCGCCACGATCTCGATGTTGTCCGAGGGGCTTGAATCATCTCTCATGCTCATCTCTTAATTGGTCGCGGTCGCGCTCGGCGTTTACTCGTCGACGTGGCGACGTGGTCCCGACTAGCTGGATGGTCGGCGCTCGGTCTCGAGGGGTGGTTTGTCTTCGCGATTCGCATGATTCGGATGCGGGGCGCGTAGACGTGTCGCGACTTTCGTTGAGGGGGTGGGCAACACTGAACGGTTTGATTTCATAGCGAATCTCGCGTCGGGCAGGGTGGCCCTTTTTGGCGCGTCGCCACGTCGCCACGTCGCCACCTGGGCCTCGGCGACAATGTCGGCGAACGACGGTTCTGCGACGATGCGTGAACCGCGTCGGCGAAAGCCGAGCATCAAGGCGAAATCGCCGAAACGTCGATGGTAGAACCAGCGCGCCAGCTCGGCGACGTGGCGCGGCTTCAGAGGGTAGGGCCGCCCCTTGCCGCTGGCGCTCGCCTTGCCTGGGCGATGGTACGTGACGAATTTTTGTACATACGTCACCTGACTCACTGGGTCGCGAACGCGTTGGCATTTGACGGGCCGTTCGAAGCCATCCCCTTTCGCCATCACCCTGAGCCGGGCGATCGCCTGCTCGATCTCGCCGAAGATCAAGAGGTGGACGTGGACGACCCACCGGTCGTTCGGGGCGTCGTACGCCGCCTCAGTCCCGCCGATCGCCGACTTGATGCCGCAGCGGATTAGGCGCTTTCTCAACCGCCCGTGCTCGGCGCGGACGTCGACTTTGTGCAGCTGCGCGCCTCCGACGGCGACGAGCAGAAGTGTGACGATGTGCGCCTCAACCGGCTCAACAGCGAAAGACAAGCATTGGCCGGCGAACCAGAGCCGATAGCGGCGAGCGCATCGCGAACACAACAGCTCCTCGCACGGTGCGCCGTCGTCGCAGCGGAACATCCGCCCCATGAGTGGAAGAAAGTTGCCGGCGCTCTTGAGCGACCGCAGATTCCGCATTCGGTTCCACTCCGCGTCCGTGCGCGTCTCGATGAAGCGGCGAACCCGCTCGAAAAGTAAGCGGTCGACGCCGCCACTTCTGGTGAAGTAGGCCGGCGCTCGGCGGGGGATTGTCGATGCCATCTTCGGGGGCTTGCTCTTTTTAGGAACCGCGCCAATTCCAATTACGAATCGCATGGTCAGACGTCTGAACCGGGTCTGAGCCCCGAGCTGCCGATCGGCGCGCCTATTATCGGAAAGCAGCGAGGCGTCGACGCGAGGGCCTTTCGCCCACTGGGAGCCGGGCGGGGCGCGCCGCGTTATTGTCGGCGCGCTCGTATAGTGACAATATCTGTTAGTGAATCCAGAGGAGGTTCGCCGTTCCCCATTCGTATAAGACGCTTTTATTGTAGCGGATCTTCTTGCCGATCCGGACATAACTCGGCCAAAGATCGAGATCCCTCAGATCATCAAGCACCCATTTCTCGATGCCAAGATATTCTGACGCCTCAGTCTTCGTATAATAGCCGTGACGACGCTTCATCATACTACTCCAGAGCTTGGTGTGCACGTGCGCTAGTGTGCGAGATAGGTTGTAACGCGTGATTTTGTCTCTCCTTCAGCTCGTTTCATCGCGGGAGCGAGTTCGCCCGCGCGGCGCGTTCGCGCGGGAATCAAGGACGGCGGCGATGGAATCGAAACGACGAGCCAGGCCGCGCAGCTCCTGGACAAGCTCGACGGTCTGCATGTCTTCCGCCTGAGGCCTGTAGTACTTCGTCGCCGGGTGCCGGTTGACCTCGTGCCGCCGCAAGACCGCGCGCATGAGCTTTTTCCCCCGAATTCGAAAGGTCGAGCCGTAGAGCAGCGCGGCGCCGGTCACGGCCGGCCAGTCGGCCTTCGCCTTCTCAATCGAGATCTCAATTTCTTGCTCGGCGGGCTCAACCGATCGGGCGTCGACAAGCATCAGGAGCGGCTCCGCTTCGCGCCCCAGCAGCCCGACTTCACGCCGCAGCTCGTTCACCATCTGACACAGGCCCCCAAAATTTCGTTTGGCCTCGTCCGAGGCAAACCAGCCCCTCCGGAAGAATTCTTCACGGTCCTCAGCCAGGCGAGGCGGGGAACGCCGTAGCGGCTTCGCGGGAATTTGCACTTTCGGCATCGGTCAAATCGCTGAACTCATTCCGAGCGGGTCGCACGGTGATACGCTCAAGATAAGGGAACCGGAAATCATTTGCAAGCGACTCGCGGTGCGGATCGCACAAGTCGGATTCTCGAATTACGGGATCGCGACAGGCGCACGGTCGAGGATTTTCGTGCTCGACGTTGACGGCCCCGAGGGCTTGGCAAACCTTCAAGAGCTTGTCGGCAGAAGAGGATTTGCGCTTCGAGCCTATGGCCGTTGCGAGTGTTTGAACGTCGCGGATCGACGTCGAGCGGAATTTTGGGAGATATCGGGCTGGTCGCCGTGCCGATCGCAAAATCGGTCGACGCGATCAGTGAGAGCGGCCTGGGACGAGTCAAGAACCGATCGTGCCGTTGCAGCGATCTTGGACGCTCTGAGCAGTTCCGTTTATGGGCCGAGGAAGGTTCCCAAGTCGGGCCCTTCGTCCTGCTTCTTCAGTGAAACATCCAAATTCCGATAGGACTCCCATGCGACGACGCGACCTCCTCGCCCTCCTCGCCGGCGCGGCTCTGCCGTGGCCGCTCGCCGCGCGCGCGGCCCAGACCGAACTCGACGAGGCGGTCGACTTCAGCGGGCAGATCCTGTTCGTCGCGAGCAAGGTTCCCTGCCCTCGTGATCGGCGTCGTCCAGAACGGCAGGACGTCGATCCACGGCTTTGGCCGCCGCGCAGACGGTTCGGACGCCGAGCCGGACGGCGACACGCTGTTCCGGATCGGCTCGATCACCAAGGCCTTCACCGGCCAGGTTCTGGCGAGCCTCGCCGGCGACGGCGTCGTCGCCCTCGCCGACCCGCTGACCAAATACGTCCCCGACTTCATCGCGCCGCTGTCGGAGGGCGGCCGGCCGATCCGGCTCATCGATCTCGCCACCCATTCGGCCGGGCTTCCGCGGGAGGTTTCCCATGAGCCGGGTCCGCCGGACAATCCCTTCGTCCACACCACCCGCGAGGCGTTCGTCGCCTGGCTCAAGGCCAATCCACTGCTGTTCACACCGGGGACGGCGGTCTCCTATTCCAATTTCGGCTTCGACCTGCTCGCGGCCGCTCTCTCGGCCGCGGCGAAAAGGCCCTATCCCGACCTCATCGCCGAGCGCGTCCTCACGCCGCTCTCTCTCACCGACACGACCTTCGCGCCGTCCGGCAGTCAGACGGCGCGCCTCATGCGCGGACACAATTTCGACGGCTCCGCCATGCCCTATGCGCCGACGGGTGAAGTCATTGTCGGCTCCGGCGGGCTTTATTCCAGCCCACGCGATCTGTTGCGCTGGCTGCAATGGCATCTCGACCGGATGTCAAACGAGGGCGCGGTCGAGCGCCTCATCGACCACGCCGCCTATCTCTGGCGCGACGGGTTGAACACCGTCTACGGCATGGACGAGTCGGGCCACATGGACGCGATGGGTCTCGGTTGGGTGATCATGGCTCCCGAGGGCGATCGCCCGCTCATCCTGCAGAAGGCCGGCGGCCTCCAGGGAATCTTTTCCTACGCCGCCTTCGCCCCTGCGCGAAACATCGGGGTGATGGTCGCGATCAACGCGTTCGAGATCAATGCGGGACTCGCGATGGCGAAGGCCGCGAACGACCTCATCGCCGAGCTGGCGCCGAGGTAGGGGCTTCGCCCTTATGGTCGGTCGTGGCTGATCCGAGCGACGGCCTATATCGTTGAGACGAAGGGCTTGGAGGACAGGCTTCACCGGGCAAGCCGCCAAGCGGCGTCAAACCAGGTCGACGATCCGCCGTTGCGCGTCGGCGTGCGCGTCGATGTAGCGCTGGGTGGTCGAGAGCGACGCATGTCCGGCCAGGAGCTGCACGTCTCTCAGCGACCCGCCGACGGTCCCGATCTTCCTGGCGGCGTTGGTGATGAACCCGCGCCGGCCGCTGTGGCTCGAGCAGCCGTTGAAGCCGAGCGTCCGGTACCAGACGGCGAACAGGTTGACGATCGCCGCGGCGCTGGTCCGCCTGGCTCTTTCGGTCGTGACCACGAAGAGCGACGCCCGGCCGCCGACCTGAGCCTTCTGGATCTGCACCAGCGCCGCCTTCAATTCCTTGTTCAACGGGATCGTCCGGCCGGACGAGCCCTTGCTCGCTTGATCGACGAGGCGGATCGCGTCGCCGATCTCGCCCTCGGCGTCGGTCAGCATGGCCCAGGTCAGGGACGCGATTTCCTTGGCCCGCAGCCCCGCCCGCGCCGAGAGGAGGAAGATCGCCCGGTTTCGCT
>NZ_JBKQOT010000647.1:0-4145 GCF_052145395.1 Roseiarcus sp. | reverse complement strand
CGGGCACATGCCGAAGGACGGCTTCTTCTTCGATTCGATCATCCGCCAGAAGCCGCTTGACCTCGACCATTTGAACCCTGAGGACAACACCGAGCAGAACGCGCCGCTGACCGACGCGCAGCTTAATGGAATCGAGGAGGACGCGCAGGCAGTCAACACCGGCGAATACGCCGTTTTTGCTTCGCTCGTGAACACCGCGCTCGGGGACATCGCCTTCGTCCCGGGCCCGGACCTCACCGATCCCAAGGGCGTGCGCGACGTCGCCGAGTGGTACATGCTGACGGCGAGCCACCCGGAGGTCGTGCACAAGATCTTTGAACGCCAGGTCGAGGTCGGAATCGCGAACATGGCGAAGATCCACGCCCGCGTCGGCGACGCGATCGACGTGATCTTTCTCTGCGGCACGGACTTCGGCACGCAGACGTCCTCGTTCTGCTCGGTCCGCACGTTCGACTCGCTGTGGAAGCCGCACTATGCCGAGCTCTGCGACTGGATCCACAAAAACACGACCTGGAAAGTGTTCAAGCACTCCTGCGGGTCGTCGGAGCGGTTCTTTGAATCGATGATCGACGCCGGGATCGACATCATCAATCCGGTCCAGTGCTCCGCCAAGGGCATGGACCCCCGCATGCTGAAAGAGAAGTACAAGGGCCGCCTCGTCTTCTGGGGCGGCGGCGTCGACACCCAGAAGACCCTGCCGTTCGGGACGCCGGCCGAAGTGCGAGCCGAGGTCATCGAGCGTTGCGAGATCTTCTCGGTGGGCGGCGGCTTCGTGTTCAACGCCATCCACAACGTCCAGGCCAATACGCCAATCGAGAACATGGTCGCGATGATCGACGCGGTGAAGGAGTTCAACGGTCAGATTTGACCGTTGAAGGGAGGAGGAAAACATGGCGAAACGTTTCACGGTGGCCGCGCTCATCGGCGCGAGTCTCGCCGTTCTGGCCCTTGCCGGCCCGGCCGTTGCTGCTGACGAAAAGCTGAACATCGTCTTCACGTACCACTCGTCGGCGTCAAATCCGTTCTGGCAGGCGGTGAAGAAGGGGTTCGACGACGCTTGCGCGAAAATCGAGGCGAATTGCCAGATGATCTTCACCCAGACCGAAAACTCGATCGAACAGGAGGTCGCCAATCAGCAGGCGGCGCTTGCGCGCAAGCCGGACGCGCTCCTCACCACCCTCGTCGACAACAAGGCCTTCCTCGGCAACCTGAAAGACGCCAAGGAGAAGGGCGTCATCGTGATCGCTACGAACGTCGACGCGACCGAGGGGCCCGAGCTCGGGCTTCGTGAGGCGTTCGTCGGCCAGAACTTCGTCCCCGCCGGGCAGACGCTTGGACGGCGGATGGCCGCGCTCTTCCCGAAGGAGGGCCCGGTCCGAGTTTTGGTCGGCGTCAACGGGCCCGGCCAGAACTGGTCTGAGCAGCGCGCCAAGGGAATCATGCTCGGCCTCGACGAATTCAAGAAGGCGAACCCCGGCCGCGAGATCGTCATCGACCGGCTTGACGTCAGCGCCGAGGGCGCAGTCGTCGCGGACCGCGTCGGCGCCTACCTCAGCGCGCATCCCGACACGACGGCCTATATCGACACCGGCCTTTGGCACTCGTTCGTGGCCAAAACGCTCAAGGACCGGGGAATTGGGTCGGGGAAAATTCTGCTTGGCGGCTTCGACCTTACGCCTCAGGTGATCGACGGGATGAAGGCCGGATACATCCAGGTCGAGATCGACCAGCAGCCCTATGAGCAAGGGTTCCTTCCGGTGATGCAGGTCTACCTCCAGAAGAAGGTCGGCTTGGCGCCGGCCGACATCGACACGGGCGAGGCGGTGTTCACGCCCGAGTCGGCGGACACGCTGATGGGGCTGGCGAAGCAGGGCCTTCGCTAGAGCGGGATGAAATAGGCTTGCGCCAGCGAGCCCTCACCCGGCGGCCTTCGGCCGCCTCCCCCTCCCGGTGGGAGAGGGACGCTACCCTTCCCCCTCAGGGGGAAGGTGGCCCGAAGGGCCGGATGAGGGCCTGATGCGCGCTTCGCCTTTGAGAAACCTGTTTCGGATCTATCTCGAGAAGCCGGAGCTCGCCGGCGCCGCGCTGCTCTGCATCCTAACGGCGGTGTTCGAAGCGCGGTCCAACGGCGCCTTCCTGTCCCCGGACAACCTGCGGGGCATTCTCGGGCTGTTGCCGGAGGTCGGCCTCGTTTCGGTCGGCGTAACGATTCTGATGATCTGCGGCGAATTCGATCTCTCGGTCGGCTCGACGTTCGCGCTCGCGCCGATGGCGACCTCGCTCACCATCATCGCCGGCGTTCCGCTCGTCCCCGCCATCGTCATCGGACTGGTCATCGCCGCGGCGATCGGGTTCGTAAACGGGTTCATCACGCTGACCTTCGCCATCCCGAGCTTCATCACCACGCTCGGGATGCTCTTCATCGTCCGCTCGCTGACGGTGGTGATCTCCGGCGGCTTTCCGCCGCTTCTGCCGGACGATCTCGCGACCGGCGTCTTCACCCAGTATGTCGGCCCGGGCGGCCTGCTCCGCGCTTCGTTCCTCTGGTTTCTCGGTGTCTCGATCGCCGCTTCGGCGATCATGACGCTGTGCAATCTCGGCAACTGGATTCGCGCCACCGGCGGCAACCTCGAGGCCGCCGCGACGATGGGGGTGCCAGCGCGGCGGGTGAAGCTCTTCTGTTTCATTCTCTGCTCGATGCTGGCCGGCTTCGGCGGGATCATCCAGGTGTTCCGGCTGCAGTCGCCGCTGCCGTCCATCGGCGACGGGCTCGAACTGCAAGCCGTCGCCGCGGCGGTCATGGGAGGTACGGCGCTAACGGGCGGGATCGGGACGGTGCTCGGCGGAATCGTCGGGGCGCTGCTGATCCGGATCATCGACAATGGCCTCGTGATGTCACAGGTGGACGCCAACTGGTTCAAGTTCGCGGTGGGCGCGCTGACAATCCTGGCCGTGATCGGCAACTCGTGGCTCCGCCGCACGGCGCGCAGCATCAAGCTCGAGAGCCCGGCATGACGGAAGCAAGCGCCTCTCCCGACGCCTCCGCCGACGCCGCGGCAGTCGCCGCCCCGATCGTCGAGTGCCGCCATCTGCACAAATGGTACGCGGGCGTCCACGCGCTGAAGGGCGTGAGCCTTACGATCAAGCGCGGCGAGGTGGTTGGCCTCGTCGGCGACAACGGCGCCGGCAAGTCGACGCTCATCAAGATCATCTCCGGGGTTCATCCTCCGGACCGGGGCGAGATCCTCGTCGACGGCAAGCGGGTAGACATCCGCACGCCCAAGCAAGCGATGAACCTTGGCATCGAGACGATCTACCAAACCAATTCCATGGTTCCGATGATGTCGATCGCACGTAACCTGTTCATCGGCCGGGAGCCGTTGGCGGTCTCGATCTTCGGCTTCGGATTGATGGACCAGGCGCACATGCGGCGCGAAAGCGTGAAGGCGATCGCCAACGTCGACCTTCACCTGCGCTCGCCCGACGCGCTGGTCGGCGAGCTCTCGGGCGGGCAGCAGCAGGGCGTGGCCATCGCGCGCGCCATCCACTTCAAGTCGCGGGTGCTTATTCTCGATGAACCGACCAATCATCTTTCAGTCAAGGAGACGGCCAGAGTGCTGGGCTTCGTGCGCGGACTGCCGGCGCAGGGCGTGGCAGGCATTCTGATCAGCCACAACCTGCACCACGTCATCGAGGCGTGCGACCGCATCGTCGCCATGGCGCGGGGCGAAATCGTCTTCGACAAGCCGGTCGGCGAGACATCGATCGAAGAATTTCAGGAGTATTTCTGAGGTTGAAACGGCGTCGCATTGAAGTCGATTCGTTCCCGTCATTGCGAGCGACCCCGGGTCGAGGGGTCGAGAGCCCGGGGGGAAGCAATCCATGCCGCCGGCGCGTCCTTTAATCCTGGATTGCTTCGTCCCCGCGGATCAAGTCGGGGGGCCCTCGCAATGACGGCGGCGGTTCAACCTGCGATCGTCTCGCTCAAGTCCCTCGATCTACCGGTCCTGCCGCGTGTCGCCGGCGCCCTTCTCCACCCGTGAGGGCGATGGCTTGATTTTTATGTTACAGCCAAGTTGGAATGTCCCCTTTGAGCAGAGTTGAGATGTCCCCTTTTTTGGCAGCGGAAGGGGGTTGGCGTGAAC
>NZ_JBKQOT010000646.1:0-7089 GCF_052145395.1 Roseiarcus sp. | reverse complement strand
TCGAGAATCATATGGCCCACCGCGGTGTTGGAGGCGGGCACATGGTAGAAGCGGTAAATCTCCTTGGCATCGTCATCGAGCGCGCCGCGCGCGATCAGCCACATCACGAGCTCGATGCCTTCCGATCCCGCCTCACGGACGTAATCGATGTTCGGCATCTTCGCGAGGCCCTTGGGGTCATCGATCAGCCGGTCGAGGAAGGCGTTGTCCCACTCCTTGTTGATCAGGCCGGCGCGCGGCCCCTGAAGCTGATGGCTCATGCCGCCGGTGCCCCAGATATGGACGTTGAGGTCCTCGAGATAGCTCTCGATCGCCTTGCGGATCGCCTGGCCGAGGGCGAAGCAGCGCGCCCCCGAAGGCACCGGGTGCTGCACGACGTTTACGGCGAACGGGATGATCCTGCACGGCCACGCGTCGACCTTGCCGAAAACGCAGCTTAAGGGGACCGTGAGGCCGTGATCGACGTCGATCTCGTTGACCATGGTCAGGTCGAAATCCTGCTGGATCACCTCCGAGGCGATGTGCGAGGCCAGCTCCGGATGCCCGATCACCTTCGGCACCGGTCGCGCGCCATAGCCTTCGTCCGCCGGGGCGAATTCCGGGCCGGTCATGATCGCAAATGTGGGGATCATCTGCAGGCTGAAGGCGGTGGCGTGATCGTTGTAGACCAGGACGATCACGTCGGGCGTGTGCGTCTTCACCCATTCCTTGTCGAAGTCGTACCCGGCGAACACCGGCTTCCAGTAATCCTCCTTGGTCTTGCCGAGGTCGAAGGCCGCGCCGACGGCGGGGATGTGCGAGGTGTAGAGCGAGGCGGTGATGCGGGCCATGTTCGGTATGTCCTTGAAGTCGCTAAAAGCCGGGGCCGTCACTCTTTCCGGGGACGCTGCGCGTCGCCGTCCTCGCCGATCCGACGATTGCCCTCGATCGAGCGGCCGCCCTTGATCATCATGTCGCGATAGTCCTGCTCGCTCATCCCGGTCATCGAGCCGGCCATCTGCTGGAAGCTCTTGCCGTCAGTCGCGCCGATCTTGGACAAAAAGTAGATGTTTCCCCCGAGTGCCATCATGCGGTTGAGGTCACGGTCGATGACCGCCTGTTTCTGCTCCTCGGTGAGCTTCCAGCCGTCGAGGTAGGCGCGCTCGTCAGCCTTGAACTTCGCGCGGTTCTCGGCCTTCATCAGCGACATGCAGAACTGGTTCAGCCAGTATCCTTTCCGCGCTTGCTCGGCGTCGAAGACGATCGTGCCGGGAATCTCCTGGAACTCCTTGTCGAGCGCCATCTTCAGGCTCCCTTTTCCTCGGGCCAGTAGAGTCGCATCGGATTGTCGACCAGCAGCTTCTGCCGCAATGCGGCCGTCGTCGCGATATGCGGAATGAAATCAACCAGAAGCCCGTCGTCGGGCATGTGGTCCTTCAAGTTCGGATGCGGCCAGTCCGTGCCCCAGAGAACACGATTGGGAAACTCCTCGACCACGCGGCGGGCGAACGGGACGACGTCGCGATAGGCGTTCCTTTCGTCGTTGAGCGCCGGAGGCCCGGCGACGGACAGACGCTCCGGGCACGAAACCTTGCTCCAGACGTTGGAATGATCGCGCATGAACTTGAGAAAGAGCGCGAACTCGCGCCCATCGACGGGCTTCGTCACGTCGGGCCGGCCCATGTGGTCGACGACGACGGTCGTCGGCAGGGCGGTGAAGAAGTCCCAGAGTTCCGGCAGGTCGACCGCCTCGAAGTAGATGACGACGTGCCAGCCGAGTTTTTGGATCCGGCCGGCGATCTCCATCAGTTCGTCCTTGGGCGTGAAGTCGACGAGGCGCTTGACGAAGTTGAACCGCACCCCACGCACGCCTCCGGCATGGAGCTGCTTCAGCTCATCGTCCGACACCGTGCGACGCACCGTCGCAACGCCGCGCACGCGGTCCCCGCTCGCGAGGCAAGCGTCGACCATGGCGCGGTTGTCGGCGCCGTGGCAGGTCGCCTGCACGATCACGTTGCGCGCGAAGCCGAGGTAGTCCCGCAGTGCGAAAAGCTGCGCCTTGCCGGCGTCGCAGGGCGTGTACTTTCGTTCGGGCGCGTAAGGAAACTCCGCGCCCGGGCCGAACACGTGGCAGTGCGAATCGACGCTGCCCGGCGGCAGGACGAAGTCGGGTTTGGTAGGGCTGTCGCACCAGTCGAGCCAGCCCTTGGTCTTCTCGAACGGCCCGGTGACGGGCTTGCCTGTCGCGCTCATTCCCGTCGCCTCAATCGATGTACTTCAGGCCGGCTTTTTCCAGCGGCTCGCGCATCTTGTACATGTCGAGACCGAGCACGCCGGAGGCGAGTTTGGCGCGCTTGTCGCCCTCGTTCGCTTCGCGCGCAGCGGCCGCCGCGACGGTCTTCTCCGCCCATGCGCTCGGTACGACCACCACGCCGTCGTCGTCCGCGACGATGGCGTCGCCGGGATTGACCAGGGCGCCGGCGCAGACGACCGGAATGTTGACCGATCCCAGCGTCGCCTTCACCGTGCCCTTGGCGCTGACGCACTTGCTCCAGACGGGAAAGCCCATCTCGGTCAGCGTCTTCACGTCGCGCACGCCCGCGTCGATGATGAGCGCCCGCGCGCCGCGCGCCTTGAACGACGTCGCGAGCAGGTCGCCGAAAAAGCCGTCGGTGCATTCGGCGGTGATTGCCGCGACGACAATGTCGCCCGGCTGAATCTGCTCGGCGACGACATGCATCATCCAGTTGTCGCCCGGATGCAGCAGCACGGTCACCGCCGTGCCGGAAACGTTGGCGCCGGGGTAGATCGGGCGCATGTAAGGCTGCATGAGGCCGACGCGACCCATCGCCTCGTGCACGGTCGCGACGCCGTAGGCCGCGAGCTTGTCGACGGAAGCGCGGTCAGCGCGGTCAATCTTGCGGCGGACGACGCTGAGTTCGGTCATGGGACTGCCTCCTTATCGGACTCTCTTATCGACCTTGGGCCTTGAGCGCGGCGTCGAGGCGCGGATAGACGCGACGGGCGTTGCCTTCGTAAACCTTGTGGCGCTCCTCCGGCGAAAGGTTCGCCGTCGCCTCGATGTAGCGCTTGGTGTCGTCGTAGTTGTGGCCGGTCTCCGGGTCGACGCCGCGCACAGCGCCGATCATCTCGCTGGCGAACAGAATGTTGTCGACCGGGATTACGTTGGTCAGCAGATCGATCCCCGGCTGGTGATAGACGCAGGTGTCGAAGAACACGTTTTTCAGCAGGTGCTCCTTGAGGAGCGGCTTCTTCAGCTCCTGCGCGAGACCCCGGTAACGGCCCCAGTGATACGGCGCGCCGCCGCCGCCGTGGGGCACGACGAAGCGCAGGGTCGGGAAATCCTTGAACAGGTCGCCCTGGATGAACTGCATCACCGCGGTCGTGTCGGCGTTGATGTAGTGGGCGCCGGTGGTGTGGAAGCAGGCGTTGCAGCTCGTCGAGACATGCACCATCGCCGGGATGTCGTACTCGACCATCTTTTCGTAGATCGGATACCAGTGCCGGTCGGTGAGCGGCGGGCTCGTCCAGTGGCCGCCCGACGGGTCGGGGTTGAGGTTGATCGCGACGAAGCCGTAGTCCTTCACGCACTTCTCGAGCTCGGGGATGCAGGTCTTCGGGTCGACGCCGGGGCTCTGCGGCAGCATCGCCGCGCCGATGAAATTTTCGGGAAAAAGCTTCGACACCCGAAAAATCAGCTCGTTGCAGATCGCGGCCCAGGTCGAGCTCACGGCGAAATCGCCGATGTGATGGGCCATGAAGCTCGCGCGCGGCGAGAAGATGGTCAGGTCCGCCCCGCGCTCGCGCATGAACTTGAGCTGGTTGGACTCGATCGATTCCCTGAGTTCGTCGTCGCTGATCCTGAGATCGGACGCCTTCGGCATCGCGGCCGGGTCCTTGATCCCGGCGATCTGCTGGTTGCGCCACGCCTCCAGCGCCTTCGGCGCCGTCGTGTAATGGCCGTGGATGTCGATGATCAAGGCAGCGCCTCCCGTGGCGATGAAAGAGATCCATATGTCGCGAGGAGAGACGTCATAGCGTCAGTTTCGGCTTCGGCATCGTCATGTGCTCCCTAATGCGCCGTCGCTTCCCTAATCTCGCCGACGTCGGCAGGCCGCGTTGAGGCGATGGCGAGAGCCGCGCAGATGGCGGGGACGGCGAGGATGCCGAGGACCGCGCCGAAGCCCCAGCCCAATCCCAATAGCGCGCCGCCGACCAACGAACCGACAATGCTGCCGAACCGGCCCATGCCGAGCATCCAGCTCACGCCGGTCGCCCGCGCAATCGTCGGATAGCAGCCGGGAGCAAACGCATTCAACCCGGTCTGCGCGCCGCTCATGCAAAAGCCCGCGAAAAACACCAGCGCCGGCAACCCGGCGGACATGGCCCCGGCCAGCGAGACGCCGAGGATGCAAAAGCCGCCCACGAGATAGGCCGCGGCGATCACAAGAGCCGGCCGGCGTCTGTCCATTGTCCAGCCCACGACGATCGCCCCGATCGTTCCGCCAATCTGGAACATCGCGGTCACGTTGGCCGCCGTCGTGATCGAGAGGCCAGCGTCCTTCATCATCGTCGGCAGCCAGCCCGTCAGCAGATAGATGACGAGGAGGCCCATGAAATAGGTGACCCAGAGCGCAATCGTCATGAAAGCGTAGCCCTCCGAGAACAGCACGCCGATGGGCGTGCGGGTCGGAAGCGGGGGCTCTTTCGAGATGAAGGTTTCGTCGCCCACGAAGCGGAAACCAGTTACACGGCCGAGCGTGGCGGCGATCTTCTCGGCAGCGGCCCCACGCAGCGCCATCAGTCTCGCAGATTCGGGCAGGAAAAGCACAAGCATGGGGACCAGGACCAGGGGGACGATTCCGCCAAGCAGCAAGACCGAGCGCCAGCCATACAACGGTATCATATAGCCGGCCGCAAAGCCGATGACGGCCGAACCGAGATTGAAGCCGGTAAACATGATGGTGATCATCAGCGAACGACGGCGTAGCGGAGCGTATTCCGAAAGCAAAGTCGTGGCGTTGGGCATAGCCGCGCCCATGCCCATCCCGGCCAGCAGACGCAGCCCGGCCATCTCGACAGGCGAGGAGGCTCTGGCTGCAAGGACGGTGAAAAGCCCGAACAGGAAGACGGAGATCGTGAGAACGATCTTGCGTCCAAACCTGTCGGAGGACGGGCCGGCGACGAGCGCGCCGATGACGAGGCCGAAAGGGGCCGCGCTGATCACGAAGCCGAAGGCCGATCGTGAAATGTCCCATTCTTGAAGAATCGGCGGCGTCACGAAGCCCATGATGGCGACATCCATGCCGTCGGCGACGACGACCAGGAAGCACATGGCCACAAGGAACCACTGAAACGCCGAGGCCGGGCGCTCGTTGATGAAATCCTTGATGTCGATCGTCTTCGCCATGGCTCGGCTCCCGAACGGTGGTGAAAAGTCTTATCGAAGTCGCGCCTTCACGAGGCGATCCCCTTTTCCGACAGATCATCCTGCTCGACGGTCTCGTTTTCGAACGGGCTCTGGCCGGGCAGGGGCGGCGTCCCATGCGTGTGAAACGTCTCGATGGTCTTTAGTCCCCAGGCCTGCCCCTTTTTGCGCTCGGTTTCGGACCAGCGGATCGGCTGCCAGTCCGGCGCAAGCACCAGACGCGCGCCGGCGTTCGCTACCTCGACCCGATGTCCGCCCGGCTCAAACACGTAGAGGAAAAACGTTTGCTGAACCGCGTGTTTATGCGGCCCGGTTTCGATCGGGACGCCGGCCTCAAGGAAGATGTCAGCCGCACGGAGAACGTCCTCGCGGCTGTCCAGCGCATATGTGATGTGGTGGAATCGCCCCTTCACACCGTGGGCTTCCTTCGTATAGGCGAAGTCGTAGCTCTTGTTCGTCGCGGTCAGCCACATGCCCGCTTCTTCCCCTGAATCGAGCACGATCTGCTCTGTGAGGCGGAAGCCTAGATAATTCTCAAAAAACTCGCGGTTGGCTTGGATGTCCACCGCGAGGCAATTGAAGTGGTCGAGGCGGCGCACGTTCACCCCGCGCGCCGGATAGCGCTGGGCCTGATTCTTCAGTGCAGGGCGCAGCGCCTGCGGCGCCTGATACCACTGCGTCTCATAGTAGAGCTCGATGACATGCCCGTCGGGATCGCGAAAGCGATAGGCCGGCCCGTGACCGTACGCGTCTTTCACCCAGCCGATTCCCGCTCCCGAATTCTCGATCGCCTTGACGCGGCGCTCGAGCGCTTGCGCACTGCGCGCCCGGAAGGCGGCGTGACCGAGAGCCGCCGTCTTCGCGGCCGTCAGCTGTAGCGAATAGTGTTCGTAATCGTCCCAGGCGCGCAGAAAGACCGAGTCCGCCTTGCGACCGCTTTCCGTCATGCCCAGGACGTCGACGAAGAAGCGCAGGCTCTCCTCTGGCTTCGGGGTCAGAAGCTCGAGGTGACCGAGATGCGCCACATCCATGATTGGCTCTTGGCTCATCGGCTCTGCCTCCCTGTCGGCGCCGCGGCGGTTTCCTATTCCCATCCCACAGTCGTTAGACGTCTTCGAGGCCGCGGATCGGTGGTGGCGATCACCATCCACCCGATTTATGCGGGATCCACGCCGCCCCAACAGGATGCGGAATGAGCGCTTGTCCCCGAGCGGCTAAAAGAGACAGGAAATGGCCGTCCCGGACGTCCGGGTCATCGAGGGGCATTTCCTCCTCCGCCTTGCGAACTTAAGGTCGAGCATGCGGAAACTCGCGCAGGGGATCGAGTCCCAGCGCGACGGGTGATCTTAGCTCAGGCGCGGGCCACCGCAAGCCCACTTGGCTCACGCCGCCTCGAGCACCAAGGTCGCTGCGGCCGTGTTGCTGATCGGGATGTGATAGTTCGAGCACACCTTGCGCATTGGGCCCTGAGACGCCGCCCGCGCGGCGAGCCAGTTGATGAGCTCGACGCCCTGCGTCCCGGTCATCTCGACCAGCTCCAGAATGCTGAACTGCGTCGCCCATTCCGGCTCGTCGACCATCGTCTCGAGGAACTTGAGGTCGAACGGCTTGTTGATGAAACCGGCGCGCTGGCCCTCGAGCTGGTGGCTCAAGCCCCCCAA
>NZ_JBKQOT010000645.1:0-2612 GCF_052145395.1 Roseiarcus sp. | reverse complement strand
CGAGCTTGATCGTGTCGCCCTTCTTGTTCTCCGCGATCGCCTGGCTCGCGCCCTGGCATTGGATGAGATTGTCGGCGAACACGCCGCGCAGGTTCGGGTTGGCGGTGATCAGGTCGGTCATGATGTTGAGGCCAGTCGTGGCGTTGCCGTCAGAGACCTTGTCGGCGACCAGCTTCAGACCGGGATATTTCTCGGCCAGCTCTTCCTTGTAGCCCTTGTTGCGCGCTTCGAGCGAGCCGACGCCGGGCAGGTGCGTGATCAGCGCCACTTCGCCCTCGGCCTTGCCATACTTGTCCTTGATCGCCGCGGCCATGCCGTCGGCGGCGATGCGTCCGCCCACCTCGTTGTCCGTGGTCAGGAACGAGGTGAAGGCCTTGGAGTCGGCCGCGGAGTCGATTCCGATGATCGGCACTTTCTTGGCCGCCTCGTCGATCGGCTGGCCGAGCGCCTTGAACTGGGTCGGGGCGATGACCACCGCCGCCGGCTTCTCGGCGACCGCGTTCTCGAGGATCGTGATCTCGCCATTGATGTCGGATTCGGACTGGGCGCCGAGCTCAGGCACCTTGACGCCGAGGTCCTTGGCCGCCTGGCGGGCGCCGGCGAACACGATCTGCCAATAGGCCGAGGTCGTGTCCTTGACGATGACAGGGATCGTCGGCTGATCCGCTGCTGCTGCGTAGCTCGTCGCGCCGAGCGCGGCGACCATGGCGATCGCCGAAACGGCTAAAACCTTGTTCATGAATTTCCTCCTCGATTGAGAGCGCCCTCGCTCTCGGCCTGCTTCAGATCCGGCCTCCCGGACGCTGCTTCCTGAGATGACCCCCGTCACCCAGAAATGCGGAGGCGCGGGCGGCGGACGCCGCAGGGCGGCGGAGACTCGCGGCCCTGCGGCGCGCGATCGCTCGCGCCTAGTCTTTTTGTGCTGGTTTTCGAGCCTTCTGACGTCCGGTTCTCGCGCTCCGACTGGCCACGCGACGGCACCGGGCCGGGGGCGCAAATCCCGCCGAATGTCCGGCTGAGGCCCTCGATGGCGATGACGGGAGACGGCACGGCCTCAAACTCCAACCCTTCTGCACAGGGCCGGACGTTCGTCCTGCCCGTGGAGGGGAAATCCGTCCCGTAGTCGCCGCCTCCGGCTCGTCGTTCGGCCGTGTGGCGCATGCGTCGTTCCCGTCCCGCTGTCTGGCATGTCACCTCTTTGCGTCCCCGTCGTCAACCGGATTTTGGCCGCGCGTCTGCGCCGTTTGACCGCGGACGCGCGCGTTCCGGCGCAGCCTCAGTGCAGGAGCGGCGTCCCGTCGACCTTTGCCCCGCAAAGTGAAACTTCCAGGCCGAGCTCCGCCGCAAGCGACGCCTTGGCCGCCATGGCGAGGTCGGCGTCCGCGTCCGAGTTGGCGTAGGCGACCTGGAGGTGGTTCGCCTTGTGACGGGCCATCAGCTGGTCGCGCGAGACGCCGTGCAGGACGGCGTGCATGATCGGCCACTGGGGCGTGGTGTCGTTCCACCGCCGTTCCGTCTCCGCCTTCGGCAGCTCGACGACATGGGCGCGGCCGAGGTCCATCTTGAGCCGGCCCCCTTCGACGAAGATCCGTGACCACACGATCGGGCCGGGCTTGGCGATTCCCCGCACGGTCCCGCCGCCGAGGCGGAAATACATGGGCGGCTGGCGCAGGCTGTCACTGCCGGCCCATCCGCCGATGTGGTGCGCGGGCGGGGCGGCGCCGGAAATCTCGAACACCCAGACGTAGTCCTTGGTCGTGCCGCTGCGGTCGGCGTCGCCCCAGCGAATGTCGTGCAGCGTGGTCTCGACCGGCTGGCCGAGGGAGCGATGCACGCGGTTGGTGAACAGGGCGTCGAGGCCGGCGCACTCGTCCACCTCGTTGAAGTGCACGATCGCCTGGCCGTCGCGGATCACGCCGCCGTCGACGGTCTTCACCGGCGGACGGTCGTCGTTGTTGAGCATCCCCTCCGCTAGGTCCGACGCGGGCATCACGTCCTTCATGCCCTGCTGATACTGGATGCCGATCGCGTCGCAGCCGAAGGTTTCCGCGATCCGGGCGGCGGCGATGTACATCCGGCACTGGTCGAGGACTTGATCGAGGGTCAGATCGGTTTCCGGGTTCATCCCGAAATGGAACGTCATGCCCTTCTTGACCAGCCAGTCGTAGACGGCGCGCGCCTCGGCGTCGGAGACTTCGCGCGAGGCGGCGAAGAGCGCGGACTGCGACAGGCGCTCCTTGAAGACGCCGAGCGGGAACAACAGTTCGTCGGGGATGATGGCGTTGTACATCCCCATGCAGCCCTCGTCGAAGATACCCATGATCGCCCGGCGGTGGCGGAAGCTGGCGGCGACCTCCTTCGCAACCGCCCGGGCCTGGTCCGGCGCGGCGGCGGGAACGAAGGGGTGGACGTGCGACAGGTCGTGGGTCACGTGCCCCACCTGCAGCCACTGGTGCAGCTTCTTCTTGAAGAGATCGTCGGCGAAGGTTTCGCTCCACAGCGTGCTGTAGGGAACGCCCGCTTTGGTCAGCGAGCCGTTGAGGTTCAGCATGCCGACGAGGCCCGGCCACTCGCCGGACCAGTTGGCGACGGTCAGAATCGGGGCGCGGTGG
>NZ_JBKQOT010000644.1:0-9982 GCF_052145395.1 Roseiarcus sp. | reverse complement strand
GCCGATCTGACGGGGCCGGCCGAAACCCCTCCGACCGACAGCAAAGGGACCGGGACGCTGGCGGCGACCTATGACAATGCGACCAAGACGCTGACCTGGACGGTCGACTATTCCGGCCTCACCGGGCCGGTTATCGCGGCGCACTTCCACGGACCCGCGCCGGTCGGCAAGCCAGCGCCGATCGAGGTCCCGCTGAAGGCCCCGCTCGACAGCCCGATGAAAGGCTCGGCCACGCTTACCGACGCCCAGGCCAAGGACCTGATGGACGGCATGATGTATTTCAACATCCACACTGCGGAGCACAAGCCGGGCGAGATCCGCGGCCAGCTTGAAAAGGCGATGTGAAACGCGGTCGGCGCGCCGGGAAGTTCACCTGTCATCGCGCGCAAGAAGTCTTACACGCTGGAGTTCGCCAACAAAGGGGTGGGGCTCGACCTGCGCAAGTGAGGCAAACGCACAAGAAGTGGGATCCGACCGGGGGAAGACGCTGACTTGGAGGGGCGGCGTCTCGCCGCCCAAGCGGCGCGGGACGCCCTCGCTCGTGCGCTCTATTCCGCAGCCTGCGCGTGCGGGTTGACAAGCGCTTCGGCGGCCTGCTTGGCCTTCCAATCGTCGAGGAACGAGAACGCCTCGGTCAGCAGGTGCGGGGTGTGGCGGCCGGGCGATTCCCGCAGCGCGCGCTGGTAATAAGCTTCGAGCGCCGCACGATAGGTCGGATGGGCGCAATGGGCGATGATCGCCTCGGCGCGATGCCGTGGGGCGAGCCCGCGAAGGTCCGCAAGGCCCTGTTCGGTCACGATCACCTGCACGTCGTGCTTGGACGTGGCTCGCCATGGGGACGATGCTCGAAATGGCCGTTTCCGTGTCGGCAGCTGACGAGCGCGGCCCTGCAGTGCCGCGACGCTATGCGGATTTTGCATGGACGTGATGGTCAAGCTGCACGGCTTAGTGGGATCCGATAACCGCGCGAGGGCGAGCTATCGGAGCGCCAGATGCGAGGCGGCGCGAAGCCGGTTTGATGCCAGTCCGGGGATTGGGCCTTGACCGAACCTCGCTGCCCTCCTTGGCGTCGCTCGCGCCGTTGGCGGCAATCCCTTCGTCCTACGTCGGACAGCCTGACGCGCCCGCGTCTTCGTGACGCAACCAATTGATTTATGTTTTTCCAAACTCGTGGTAATATTGATTTATTGGGTCAGAATACCACTGCGCATACCGGGTGATTGTCAGAGCGAATGGACGTTCGGGTTCGTCGCCCGCCGCTGCGGCATGCGCGGCGCGCTCGAAAGCCGGTCGTGAGACGAGCGCCGAGGGACCCTCTTGGGGCGCAACGCTCGCGACGGCGTGCGGCGGACGCAACGGCTTGAAAACATTGAAAACCGCAATGAGAGGATCTTGCAGGAAGTTGGCATGGACTTGGGTTCGGCGCTCCATCGGCTTGGCATGCATGCTCTTTGGGCTTGGCTCCCCGGCTACGCCAGCGAGCAACGTAAGGGGTCGCCGGCGCGGAACCGACCCAACGCGACATCTGGACAGGCTTCGGCGTCCAAACCATTGAAAAGATGGAGTCGGCGCCAAAATCGGCGGATGCGCTGGATCGTCGTATGCGCCGTTATCGCGAGCCGCCATAGGGCGTCGAAAGACGGCCTATGGCGGCGTGGCGATCCAGGAGATCGTCGGGCGCCTTTCCGTTCCCTGAATCGCCCCCACCGGGCTCGATCCTGGACTATGCCCGGGGTCAGCACGGGGTCGAGAAGAGCGCCCTGGCCGTTACGCCCGCCCGGAAAATCCGCTGCAAGGTCTTGAAAAGGCTCGAAACCGGCTCGGAACGGGCAGATCGCCTGAGCTGCACCGTCACCGCCACCGCAGCCGGCCTCGGCGTCGCTCCAGGCGGCTCCCGCATCCTCAACGCGGCGCCTCCGCGACAGCGTTGGTCAGCGCGCCGTTGAGACAATTTTCTTAAATCTCCTCATAGACTTGCGCGCCAATATGGCGGAAATTGACGAGGCGGCCGTCACGCGCGCTCGAATGGTTCGACCCCCTCGCGGACCGATCCGCGGAACCCCGTCGCCAAAAGGTACAGTTCGGCGCTGTCGGCCCGACTGGCCTTCGGCTTGACGTGACGAACGACGGCGAACTCTCGCTTGAGCCGGGCCAGCAGTTCGCCCTCGGCGCCGCCTTGAATCACCTTGGCGAGGAAGAAGCCACCCGGCGCCAGGACCTCGGCGGCGAATTCGGCGGCGAGTTCGACAAGGCCGACGATGCGCAGATGATCGGTCTTGCGGTGGCCGGTGGCGTTCGCCGCCATGTCGGACAAAACGCCGTCGGCCGGCCCGCCGAGCCATTCGCGCAAGCGTTCGGGCGCATCCGGGGCGTGGAAGTCCATGCAGCGGAACTCGACCCCCTCGACCCCGTCCATCTCGAAAAGGTCGATCGCGATCACCCGTCCGCGGCCGTCGCGCGCTCCGGTCTTGGCCGCGGCGACCTGGCTCCAGCCGCCGGGCGCGGCGCCGAGATCGACGATGCGCTGACCGGGCTTGAGCAGCCGGTATTTCTCGTCGATCTCGAGGAGCTTGTAGGCCGCGCGGGAGCGATAGCCCTCGCGTCTGGCTTGCGCCACGTAAGGATCGTTGAGCTGCCGCTCGAGCCAGAGGGTCGAGGCGAGCGAGCGTTTGCGGGCGGTCTTGACTCGCGTCTTCAGCGCCCGTCCGCCCTCGCGGCCCGAGCCGCCTCCGGTCATCGGACGTAGCCCCGCCGGTGCGGCCCGACCCGGTCCTCCCGCATGAGCTGACTCAGAATGCCTTCCCTCAAGCCCCGGTCGGCGATCCGCAACCGCTCCGCCGGGAACTGGGTCCGGATCGCTTGAAGGATGGCGCAGCCGGCTAGCACGAGGTCCGCCCGCTCCTGCCCGATGCAGGCGTTGGCGGCGCGCTCGGCGTAGCTCATCGACCGCAGGCGGTCCACCGCGACATCGACGTCGCGCCGATCGAGCCACAATCCGTCGACCGCCCGCCGGTCGTAGCGCGGCAGGTTGAGATGGACGCCCGCAATGGTGGTCACCGTGCCGGACGTGCCCAGCAGGTGAAACCGGTCGCAGCGCGTCTCGTCGGCGACCTTGTCGACGAAAGGCCGCAGCGCGTCCGTCACGTAGGCCGTCATCTCGACGAACGTGCGGTCGGTCACATCAACGCCGCCGAACTTCTCGGCGAGCGACACCACGCCGAGACGCATCGATTCCCAGGCCCGGACGCGGCGCCGGCGCGCGCGCTCGTCGCCGCCGAGCCAGATGATTTCCGACGACCCGCCGCCCATGTCGAACATCACGATCGCCTTGGCTTCCCGGTCGGCCAGATCGCCCACGCCCGCCGCCGCGAGATGCGCCTCCGTCTCGCGATCGACGATCTCGAGGGTCACGCCGAGCTGCTCGCGCACCTGTTCGACGAATTCCAAACCGTTGGCCGCCGAGCGGCACGCCTCGGTCGCGATGGTGCGCGCTCGCTTGACGCCGCGCGCCGTCATCTTGTCGCGGCAGATCCGCAACGCCGCCATTGTGCGGTCGATCGCCGATTCGCTCAGGCGGCCGGTCAGCGACAGCCCCTCACCGAGGCGCACGATGCGCGAGAAGGCGTCGATGACCCGGAAGCCGTCGGCGGTCGGCCGCGCGATCAGAAGACGGCAGTTGTTGGTGCCGAGGTCAAGCGCCGCGTAGGTCGCCGCAGCATGGACCGCGGACGGATTCTGCGTCGTCGCCACCTGCGCGCCGACCCCGGTCGCGGGGCTCGACGGGAAAACGTCTGACAAAACCAAAAACCTCGGATTGCCCGGATGGGCAAAGCTCATCCGCCGGCTGTATTCGGACCGACTCTAACAAGCCTGCCGGACAATGCAAAGCGAACGAGGCCGCCCGAGGTTCAGGGTTTGAAGAACGCGTGCTGGACGCGGTCGCCGACCTTCATCCCAAGGGAGGCCGCGACGCCACCGTTAACTTCCAGCACAGCGACGCACGGCGGGCCCGAAGGGATCACGCGCTCGGAAAGAGGCTCGGCGTTGGCGACGATGTTCGTCACGACCCCGGCAGGCGACAGAAAGATCATATCAAGCGGAATGTATGTGTTTTTCATCCAGAAGGACACAGGGACATTCTGCGGGAACTCGAACAGCATGCCGTGATCGGCGGGCATGAACCGCCGGTTCATCAGGCCCCTCTCCCGGCTCGCGTCGTCGGCGGCGATTTCAACCCTGAAATCGTGGGCCCCGCTGGCTGTGACGATCCGCAACGGTTCGAGTCCTTGGGCCAAAGCCGGTGCGTTGAGACCAACGCTCAGGACTAGAAGAGCAACCGCGGCCCGGAACTGGACGCCGAACCCCCTCATCGCTGTTGCGCCATCACGAACTCTCAGCTGTACGAGCACGAGCGACCCGCCACCCCAAATCTCAGGGGAAAGCAAGAGTCAGTCAAGCAACGAGCGATGACGATTGCTTAGTGCGGCGCAAGGATGCGTGAGCCGTCGAGCGGCCGCACCTCGGCGGCCATCAGGCCCTTCGGGCCCGGACCGAACCGGGCTAACATGCTGTCGCCAGGTTTGGGATCGACGAAGCCGTAACGGCGCAGCGTCTCCATGTGGACGAAAATGTCCTCGGTTCCTTCGCCGCGCGTGAGAAAGCCGAAACCGCGCGTCCGGTTGAACCACTTGACGATCACGATCTCGAAGCCGCCGACCGACGACGCCTGGACGCGCGTGCGCGCGGGCGGCGGGAGCGGGGCATACCCGGCATCGGGCTCCGCAACCGAAATCACTTTCAAGACCTGAAGACCGCGCTCTCGACGCTGCGCTTCCGCGACGACCCGCGATCCTTCGCGAAGTCCCGAGAACCCGTCGCGACGCAGCACCGTCACATGGATCAGCACATCGGGTTCGCCGCCGTCCGGAACGATGAACCCGTACCCCTTGGCGGTGTCGAACCATTTGACGCGGCCAGCGACTTCTACGAGCGCCGCCGAAATGTCGTCGCTCTGCTGAGACTCCAAAACCGCACGCTGCGGTCTGATGACGTCCTCGCCCATTCGGCCCCCTACTCAACGCGTCAGCTGCTCCGCGCCGCCGTGTCGAACCGATTGCGCTTCGCGATCGCCACAGCACTCCCGATTGCTACGACCGACGCGGCCACGCAACCGAAACGATTCTCTGATCCAAGGATAGCAAATCACGACGCATTGAATACAGACATCATGCGAAACTTGAGCGTGGCTGTGAAAGGCAAAAAAAATCCCGCCGGACCGGCGGGACTGATGCGGCCTCGGCCGCGCGGATTATTCGCCCTCTTCTTCGGGTTCCGGCGGAGGCGCGAGACCCTCCAGCCCGCGCAGGAGGTCTTCTTCCGTCATGCGGTCAAACTGGGGCTCCGCGCCAATCTCAATCTGCGACTGCGCGTTTGGATTACCATGAGCGGCGCCGCCTCGGCCTCAGGCTCGTCGACCTCCACATGTTTTTGCAGGGCGTGAATCAGGTCCTCGCGAAGATCACCCGGCGACAGTTTGCCGTCGCCGATTTCGCGCAACGCGACGACCGGGTTCTTGTCGTTGTCGCGAGCGACGCTGATCGGCGAGCCGGACGAAATCGCTCGGGCGCGATGGCTGGCCATAAGGACGAGATCGAACCGATTGTCGATCTTCTCGATGCAATCCTCGACGGTGACGCGAGCCATGGAGACTCCTTCAAATAGGCAAAAAACGGGGGATTCGAACGAGCCGTCTACACCCTGGGCAGGCAGGATGCAAGTTTCGCAACCGGAAACGGTCAGACTGCGCCGGCTGCCCGTCCGGCGCGCATGCGGCGGATCGCCCCAGAGAAGGCTTCGGCGAAATGCTCGGCGTCGCGGTCCGTCGACGCCCATCCGACGCTGACCCGGATTGCTCCGCGCGCAAGATCGGGCGCAACGCCCATCGCCGCCAGCACATGAGACGGCGTGACCTTGCCGGACGAACAAGCCGAACCGGAGCTGACCGCAACGCCGGCGAGGTCGAGTGCGATCATGAGGGTCGCGGCCTCGATCCCCGGGACGGCGAAACAGAGGGTGTTTGGCAGCCTCGGCGCCGACTCGCCGAAGATGACCGCGTCCGGCGCGGCGCCGCGAACGTGATCGGCAAGGTGTTCGCGAAGCGCAAGAAGCCGGGGCGCTTCTTCCGCCATGTCGGCCACGCAAGCGCGAATCGCGGCACCGAACCCGGCGATGGACGCCACGCTTT
Source organism: Roseiarcus sp. (assembly GCF_052145395.1). NCBI lineage: Bacteria > Pseudomonadati > Pseudomonadota > Alphaproteobacteria > Hyphomicrobiales > Roseiarcaceae > Roseiarcus > Roseiarcus sp. The sequence goes on along the minus strand of NZ_JBKQOT010000644.1, from coordinate 3,738 downwards.
CCGTGCCGGCCCGCGCGCCGCGCTCTTGTCCGCCGCCCCGGATCAGCGGTTCGCCGAGGCTGAGGTCGACGTTCGCTGCGACGAGGGCGCCCGCTCCCTTTGGCCCCCCGATCTTATGGGCGGAGAGCGCAAGGGCGTCGGCGCCGAGCGCGGCGGCGTTGAACGAAACGCGCCCCGCCAATTGCACGGCGTCGCAGAACAAAAGTCCGCCTGCCGCGTGAACGATCGCCGCGGCTTCGGAAACCGGCTGGACGACCCCGGTTTCGTTGTTCGCGCCTTGCAGGGCAAGCAACGCCCGGCCCGGTCTGCCGCAAGCGTCGGCCAGCCAGTCGAGATCGATGCGCCCGTCGGGACAAAGGGGCGCCATTTCTACCGTCGAGAGCGGAAAGCGATGACCGTGGAGCGCACATGGATGCTCGCCGGCCGCGACGATCAGCCTCTCGATCGGAGACTCCTTCGGCCCGACCCCGAAACGGGGATTAAGGGCCGCGTTTACCGCTTCCGTCGCCCCGGAAGCAAAGGTCACGCAACGCGCTGCGACACCGCAGAGGCTCGCGACGCCCCCCCTGACGTCCTCCACGATCCGCCGAGCCGCCCGCCCCTCCGCATGCACGGACGATGGGTTGCCGGTCGCCTCCATCGCCGCGATGACAGCCGCGCGCGCCTCGCGCCGGATCGGGGCGGTCGCATTGTAGTCAAGATAGGTTCTCGTCATCGGCCTCGCCGCGGCCATTCCGTCTCCGACGTGTGCAACCGGGGCGCCGCTGAGGCACCGGCGCGCGACCCCAACGGTTTTTCCTTGCAATCTCGGGCGCATTGCGTGCTATGAGGCGCCTCCGAGGCGAGCCTCCCGTCGACCGAGCCGAGACATAAGCGCGCAGCGCCCGCGCCGCAAGGCGCGCTGTTCGTCCCTGAACGAGGAAGGGCGAGTGTTGGAGCCAGCGGACAGGTTTTTGGAGTCTACATGCCCGAGGTCTTCTTCAACGGTCCGGCCGGTCGGCTGGAAGGCCGTTTCCATCCCGCCAAGCAGAGGGGCGCGCCGATCGCGGTGGTACTTCATCCGCACCCGCAATTCGGCGGAACGATGAATAACCAGATCGTCTACAACACGTACTACAACTTCGCCGACCGCGGGTTCTCGGTCCTGCGGTTCAACTTCCGCGGCGTGGGCCGCTCGCAGGGCGCATTCGACCACGGCCAGGGCGAGCTCTCCGACGCCGCCTCCGCCCTCGATTGGGCGCAATCGATCAGCCCGGAGGCGCGCGCATGCTGGATCGCGGGGGTCTCGTTCGGCTCCTGGATCGGAATGCAGCTTCTCATGCGCCGTCCGGAGATCGAGGGTTTCATCTCCATCGCCCCGCCTGCAAACCGATTCGACTTCAGCTTTCTCGCCCCGTGTCCTTCGTCCGGCCTGTTTGTCCACGGAGACAAGGACCGGGTGGCGCCGCTCAAGGAGGTGCTCGCGCTGATCGAGAAGCTGAAGACCCAGAAGGGCATCGTCATCGAACACGCGGTGATCCCCGAGGCCAATCACTTCTTTGAGGACTGCATCGACGACCTCCAGGCCGTGGTCGGTGCCTATCTCGACAAGCGGCTCGGCATGCCGCGCCATGCGCCGCCGCCGATCCGAAAAGAGCGCGCACGACCCGTCCCGCCGAAGGACATCACCGACGACGAATAGGCGGAAAGCGTGTCGCTGATTACGACGACGGAAGACCTTGAGGCGGCCTGTCTCCGGCTGGCGCGCCATCCTTATATAGCGGTCGATACGGAGTTCCTGCGCGAGACGACATTCTGGCCGATCCTGTGTGTCGTTCAGTTGGCCAGCGACGACGAGGCGCTCGCTATCGACGCGCTCGCCGAGGGGCTGGACCTGCAGCCGCTGCTCGGCCTGATGGCAGACGATCGGGTGGTCAAGGTGTTCCACGCCGCCCGCCAGGACCTCGAAATCTTCTGGAAGCTGGCGGGCGTCCTGCCGACGCCCCTGTTCGACACACAGGTGGCCGCTATGGTCTGCGGCTACGGCGACCAGGTGTCGTACAGCGAGCTTGTGCAGTCGGTCTGCCGGGTGACGATCGACAAGTCGTCCCGGTTCACCGACTGGGCGCGCCGGCCCCTCGCCGAGGCTCAGATCGATTACGCCATCGGCGACGTCACGCACTTGCGGGACGTCTACAAGGCTTTGACCAAGCGCCTGGCGGCGACCGGCCGCCAGTCCTGGCTCGACGACGAGATGAGGACGCTTACCTCGCCCGAGATCTACGAACAGCATCCCGAGCGCGCCTGGGAGCGTTATAAGGGCCGCGCGCGCAAACCGCGCGATCTTGCGGTGCTGATGGAACTCGCCGCCTGGCGCGAAAGCGAGGCGCAGGCGCGCGACGTTCCCCGGTCGCGCGTTCTCAAGGACGACGTGCTGATCGAACTCGCGCTCGCGGCGCCCCGGAGCGTCGAGGCGCTCGCCAATCTTCGAGCCTTCCCGCGCGGAATGGAGCGATCGCGCGCCGGCACCGAGATTCTCGAGGCGATCGAGCGAGGCGTCGCGCGCGATCCCAAGACGCTGCCCAAGATCGAGCGCGAGCGGCGCAACGGCGCGAATATCGCCGCGACGGTGGAACTCCTCAAGGTGCTGCTCAGGCAGGTGAGCGAGGAAAGTGGGGTGGCGGGCAAGCTGATTGCGACCGTCGACGAACTCGAGGCGATCGCTGGCAACGACAAGGCCGACGTGCCGGCGCTCTCCGGCTGGCGGCGCAAACTGTTCGGCCAGCGGGCGCTGGAGCTGAAGCACGGCCGGCTGGCGCTGACGGTGGAGAACGGCAAGGTCGTCACTTTGGAGTGGCGGGACGCCGAGGGGCCGCCGGAGCAGGCATGACCACAGCCTCATCGCCGGGACGACGCCTTTATAATAACGGCGGTTATCCGGCGGGTCGGCTAATGCGGAAGTTTCGGGCGGACGAGCGGGCCGGGAAAGGCGCGCTCGGCCTCCTCCTCGAGCTGCTGCTCGTGGTAGCGCACGAAACGCGCCCCGACAAAGAAGGCGACGACGGCGACGACGAGCGCGGCGATCCCGACCGGCTTGGCGTAGTCCTCGAAAGCGCGCCCGAGCCAGTAGCCGCCGGAGCCGAAGATCGTCGCCCAGACGATCCCGCCGGCCGCGTTGAACAGGAAGAACCGTTCCCAGTCGAAGTGGTTCACCCCGGCCAAAAAAGCGGCAAAGGCGCGCAGGACAGCAACGAACCGGCCGAAGAACACGATCTTGCCGCCCTGCCGGAGAAACAGGTATTGCCCCAGCTTCAGCCGCCGCTCATCAAGGTTGACATAGCGCCCGTAGCGATAGGCGATCGGAAAGCCGAACTCCCGACCGACCCAGTAGCCGCAGTTGTCGCCGAGGATGGCGCCGGCCGCGGCCGCGCCGATCACCCCCCAGAGATGCAGCTTGCCCTGCCCGGCCAGAATCGCCGCAGCGACCAGGATGGTCTCGCCCGGCATCGGTATGCCGGCGCTCTCCAGCCCCACGATCGCGAAGATCGCGAGGTAGCCATAGGTCGCCACATATTCGTGCAGGTTGTGGACGAAGGACATGCCCGCGCGGCTTAAGCCTTACGCCCCGGTCAGGCGCCGGGCGTTGGCTCGGACCTTCCGGCGCGCGGGCTTCGCCGCCGCCTCGGCGATGCTTGTGAGGCCGATGGAGACGTCCTTCGGGGTGCGAACGCCGCCGAAGGCCGCCTTGATCATGAACTG
>NZ_JBKQOT010000643.1:0-5389 GCF_052145395.1 Roseiarcus sp. | reverse complement strand
AGGATCGGCACCATCAGCAGCGGCAGGAAAAGAAGAGTGATGTTGGCCTTGAAGTCGCTCGAACGGATCGCGTCGGTGTAGACCGCGGCAAAATCGCGGAAATATTTGATTTCCCGCTGGATGCGATCTTCGCTCATGGGGCGTGCGCCACCCCGAACGGCGACTTCAGCGGCTTCGGTCTCCAACATGCCGTGAAACTGTGAGAGCCGCCCGGCGCTGTCAAGCGGGGTCCGGCTTCGCGCGGGTCGCGACGTCCTGTCCCCCGCGCTTTGCGCGAGGGAGGATAACGCGGCGGCGGTTCTCCTCGCCCGCGGAGCCGGGGACCGCGCGATATCGGGGTTGGCGCGGGCGCGGCGCGGGCTTCGGGCCCGGCTTACTCCACACTCAGTTCGCCGCCACCCTCAGCTCGCCGCCGTCGCCTGAACGGGACCTGAGTTCTTGCCTTTGGCCTCGACGTCGCGGTCGACAAACTCGATGACGGCCATAGCGGCATTGTCGCCTGGCCGGAAGCCCGCCTTCATGATCCGCGTGTAGCCGCCGTTCCTGGCTTTGTAGCGGGGCCCAAGCACATCGATCAGTTTCTTGACGAGTTCGGCGTCGCGCAGCCTTGAAATCGCGATGCGCCGCGCGTGCAGATCGCCGCGCTTGCCCAGCGTCACCAGTTTCTCGACCACCGGTCGAAGGTCCTTGGCCTTAGGCAAAGTCGTCATGATCTGCTCGTGCTTGATCAGCGCCTGAGCCATGTTGGCGAACATCGCCTGGCGATGCTCGGCTGTGCGGTTGAAACGGCGCTTCGCGCGTCCATGATACATCGGCGTTCTCCTTGATCGGGTCTGCGGCCGCCGTGCCAAGGAACGGCCGCTCGTCTTAACCCTCCCCCGCTTTGTGGGAGAGGGCTGCGGTGAGGGGGGAGCGTTTGCGCCAAAACCCTCATCCGTCAGCCTTCGGCTGACACTTCTCCCGCGAGCGGGCGAAGGGACTCGTCAGTAATGCTCCTCGAACCGCTTGGCGAGGTCCTCGATGTTCTCAGGCGGCCAGCCGGTCACCTCCATGCCGAGGTGCAGACCCATCTGCGCCAAAACTTCCTTGATCTCGTTGAGCGACTTGCGGCCGAAATTCGGCGTGCGCAGCATCTCGCCCTCGGTCTTCTGGATGAGGTCGCCGATGTAGGTGATGTTGTCGTTCTTGAGGCAGTTGGCCGAGCGGACCGAGAGCTCGAGTTCGTCCACCTTCTTGAGCAGCGCCGGGTTGAAGGCGAGCTCGGGGATGGCGTGCGCGGCTTCCTCGCGGCGCGGCTCCTCGAAGGTGACGAACACGGCGAGTTGGTCCTGCAGAATGCGGGCGGCGTAGGCGAGCGCATCCTCCGGCGTGATGGCGCCGTTGGTCTCGATCGTCATCGTCAGCTTGTCCTTGTCGAGGTCCTGGCCCTCGCGGGTCGCCTCGACGCGGTAGCTCACCTTCTTGACCGGGGAGAACATGCTGTCGATCGGGGGTAGGCCGATCGGCGAATCCTCGGCGCGGTTGCGCTCGGCCGGGACGTAGCCCTTGCCGGTCGTCACTGTGAATTCGATGCGCAGGTCCGCGCCTTCGTCGAGGTTGCAGAGGACGAGGTTCGGGTTGAGGATCTGGATGTCGCCGGTGGTTTGGATGTCGCCGGCGGTGACCGGGCCCGGGCCTCGGCGCTTGAGCACTAGGCGCTTGACCCCGTCGCCCTGCATCTTGACGGCGACGTCCTTGACGTTGAGCACGATGTCGACGACATCCTCGCGGACGCCAGGGATCGACGAGAACTCGTGCAGCACGCCGTCGATGTGGATCGAGGTGATCGCGGCGCCCTGCAGCGAGGAGAGCAGCACGCGGCGCAGCGAGTTGCCGAGCGTCTGGCCGAAGCCGCGCTCGAGCGGCTCGGCGACGACCGTCGCGGCGCGGCGCGAGTCGTCGCTCGGCAGCACTTCGAGCTTCTTCGGCTTGATAAGTTCTTGCCAGTTCTTCTGGATCACGGGGCGGGGCCTTCCATTCGAAGCATGCGCGGCCTCTCGGCGCCCGACGCGCCGCAAGGCCGAATGCGCGCGCTAACCAGGAAAACCGATCAGCGCGCCAAAGGGATCAGACGCGGCGACGCTTGCGCGGGCGGCAGCCGTTGTGCGGGATCGGGGTCACGTCGCGGATCGAGGTGACGGTGAAGCCCGCCGCCTGGATGGCGCGCAGCGCGGACTCGCGGCCCGAGCCGGGGCCGGAGACCTCGACCTCGAGGGTGCGCATGCCGTGCTCGGACGCCTTGCGGACGGCGTCCTCGGCCGCGATCTGGGCAGCGAACGGGGTCGACTTGCGCGAGCCCTTGAAGCCCATCGTTCCGGCCGACGACCACGAGATCGTGTTGCCCTGAGCGTCGGTGATGGTAATCATGGTGTTGTTGAACGTCGAGTTCACGTGCGCGACGCCCGACACGATGTTCTTGCGTTCGCGGCGACGGACGCGGGTTGCCTCTTTTGCCATAGTGCGGTCCTTCAAGCGCGCTTTCGCGCGTCAGTTCCAAAAAAGCGTTGAAACGAAAGCGGTCACTTCTTCTTTCCGGCGATGGGCTTCGCCTTGCCCTTACGGGTGCGCGCATTGGTGTGTGTGCGCTGGCCGCGGACCGGCAGCTGCTTGCGATGACGCAGGCCGCGATAGGCGCCGAGGTCCATCAGGCGCTTGATGTTGATCGCCACCTCGCGGCGGAGGTCGCCCTCGACCATGTAGTCGCGGTCGATCGTCTCGCGGATCTGGAGCACTTCCGCGTCGGAAAGCTGCGCCACGCGGCGCTCGGAGGGGATGTGAACCTTTTCGCAAATCTCCTCGGCCTTCTTCGGGCCGATGCCGTGAATGTACTGGAGCGCGATCACGACGCGCTTGTTGGTCGGAATATTGACGCCTGCGATACGAGCCATAAGCTCAAGTCTCCATTTCGGCGCGACGCCGGCCGAACCGGAACCGCGCGGGACACGTGGTCTCGACGTCCGGTGGAGGCCGGCCCTTGCCGAGAATCCTGGTGGAAACGCAAAAAGTCCCATGCGCTCGAAAACGGCGCCGGGACCCAGAACGCATCGGGATGGGCGGCATATAGCGGCCGGCGGCCGAAACGTCAACACCTCAGGCTCGCGTTAGGCTCGCGTTGCCTGGCTTGCGTTCGCCGCGACAAGTCGCGAAGGTCCGCGCTCATTTCCCTAAAGGAGACCGCGCGACCATGGCCGACGCCGGCGACGCCGCCGAAGCCGCCCGCCGCGCCGGCGGCCTTGCCGTCGCCTTTGCCGCCGGCGACGTCATCTATCGGCCAGGCGATCCGGCACGCGGCTGGATTTGTGCTCGAAAGCGGCCGGGTCAAGGTAACCCTGACCGCCGACACCGGACGCGAGATCACGCTCTACCGGATCGAGGCAGGCGAGTCCTGCGTCCTCACCACCTCGGCGCTCCTCAGCGGCGAAACCATGTTCGCCGAGGCGGTCGCCGAGATCGACGTGCGGGCGCGGCTCCTCCCCGCTCCGGCGTTCGAACGGATGATCGACGAATCCGCTGGGTTTCGCCGTCTCGTCCTCAGCAACTACGCGGGCCGCGTCGCCGACCTCGTCGCCGTCATGCAGGACGTCCTGTTCCACGGCGTGCCGCAGCGGCTCGCCCGGCTCCTGCTCGCCGAGGCCCGGCGCGGCGTCGTTACGGCGACCCACCAGACGCTGGCGGCCGAGCTCGGCACGGCGCGCGAGGTCGTCAGCCGGCTGCTTCAGCGCATGGAGCGCGAGGGCGCGATCGTCGCCGAGCGGGGTTCGATCCGGATCCGCGACACAAAATCGCTCGCCGCGATGGCGCGCGCCGAGCAAAGGTGACGAGGTCACTGACGCCGCCCGAGACGATGATCTATGCCGTTCTCCGGTTAAACCCTGGAGGACCCCATGACGACCAACCTCGGCGCGATCGACCGCATTTTGCGGATCGTCGTCGGCCTCGCACTCATCACTTTCGCGCTCGGCTTCCTGGCTCCCGGCGCGCCCTACGCCGGGGTCGGCTAGATCGGCGTCGTGCCGCTCCTGACCGCGCTCCTCGGCTCGTGCCCGCTCTACAGCGTTCTCGGCTTGTCGACCTGCCCGGTCGCGAAGAAAGCCTAAAGGCGCCCCGGGACGTTCCCGCGCCCGGGGGCGAGGCGCCGGGCAGCAGCGCCCATGATATACCCTCCCCTCGGTTTTTGCCGTCGAAACCGGCGCCTTTCCCCTCGCAAATTCGCCAGAATGGCTCTATAGCGCCACCGCCGCGTCGCCGGCTTCTGACCGACGCGCGACGCTCAAAGGAGCCCCGATGACAAGACTGCTACCCGCGCGCCTGCGCTCGGCCGCCGCCGCCCTGGCGCTCGGCGCCGGCGCCGTTCTCGCCTTCGCCGGCGCCGCCTCGGCCGACCCCAAGGTTCTGGCCACCGTCGACGGCCAGCCGATCACCGAGGACGACCTCGCCGTCGCGATGGCCGACATCGGCCCCGGCCTGCCGCAGAAGCTGGAAGGCGCGCAACGCCAGAAATACGTGCTCGACTACCTGATCGACCTCAAGCTCGCCGCCAAGAAGGCTGACGCGGAAAAGCTCGACCAGTCGGCCGACTTCGCCAAGAAGCTCGCCTATTACCGCGACAAGCTGGCGATGGAGGAATTGCTGGGCGCCGTCGCCAAAGCGGCCACCACCGAGGACGCCGAGCGCAAGGCCTATGACGATGCGGCCAAGGCCGAGCCGCCGCAGGAGGAGATCCACGCCCGCCACATTTTGCTTCCGACCGAGGACGACGCCAAGAAGGCGCTCGCCCGCGTCAAGGGCGGCGAGGACTTCGCCAAAGTCGCCAACGAAGTGTCGAAGGACACCGGAGGAGACGGCGGCGACCTCGGCTGGTTCACCAAGGACCGCATGGTGCCGGAATTCTCCGAAGCCGCGTTCAAGCTGGAGAAGGGCGAGATCTCCGATCCGGTAAAGACCCAGTTCGGCTGGCACATCATCCAGGTCGAGGACACCCGCACCAAGACCTTCCCACCCTTCGAGCAGCTCAAGGACCAGGCCGCCCGCTACGTCGCCCAGAAGGCGGAGAGCGACGAGGTGGCGTCGCTGCACGCCGCGGCCAAGATCCAGTACTTCGACGCCGACGGCAAGCCGGTCGCCCCGGATGCGGCGGCCGCTCCGCCCGCGGGCGCGCCCGCGCCGGCCGCGCCGGCGCCGGCCGACGAAGGCAAGCCGAAGAACTGATCGACGCCCTTTCCCGGAGCGGGCGGCTGGCCCGCTCCCGTCTCATCAACCGATGACGGAACGCTTCCATGGCCGCCCCCGCCGCGCTCTCCCCGCTCGCGCCGAAGAAATACCCGACCCTGCCGCCGATCGCCGGCGTCCG
>NZ_JBKQOT010000642.1:0-6137 GCF_052145395.1 Roseiarcus sp. | reverse complement strand
GCTGAGCTTGGCGACAGGCACGAATGTTTCCGGTTTCATGACCAACCTCAATCCCCCGAGGCTCTTGAGGCTGTTGCGCTGACAGCAGCCGCTACTCCATTGCGCCCGGCGCTATTCGTGCGAATTTCCGGCAGCCGGGTCCGCCGGCCGCCCAAGCGGCCGGATAAGGGCTTTCCGCGTGGATCCGATCAGAACTTTATCATGCTCTTGACTGCAGGCGGAGACCGCTTGACCGCAGGCCGAAACGCTCAGGCGGCCGGCCCGGTTGCGCCTGCCTGCGCTGCCTCCTCCGGCTCGGCGGGGGCGCTGGGCTCGGCCGCCGGCTCAGGCGGCGCCTTCGGTGTTTTCCGCGTCTTGCGCCGTTCCTCGAACTGCTGCAGCACCGCGAAGAACGAGGGCACGAACAGGACGGCGAGGCAGGTCGAGGCGATCATGCCGGAAAACACGCTGATGCCGAGCGAGCGCCGGGCGTTGGCGCCAGCGCCTGTGGCGATCACCAGCGGCAGCACGCCGAGGATGAAGGCGAACGACGTCATCAGGATCGGCCGGAAGCGGGTGCGCGACGCCTCGACCGCCGAGTCCCAGATCGACTTGCCGTGCACGATGCGCTCCTCGCGCGCCACCTCGACGATCAGGATGCCGTTTTTGGCCGAGAGCGCGATCAGCAGCATCAGGCCGATCTGGGTGTAGAGGTTGTTGGCGGCGCCGAGGCTTGTGAGCGCGATTACCGGCCCGAGCAGGGCGAGCGGCACGGCGGCGAGCACGGCGAGCGGCAAAATCCAGCTCTCGTACTGGCCCGCGAGCACGAGATAGATCAGCAGCAGCGACAGGCCGAACACGGTGTAGAGCTGATTGCCGGTGATCTTCTCCTGGTATGACATCGCCGTCCATTCGTAGGCGACGTCGTTCGGCAGCACGCGCTTGGCGATCGCCTCCATCGCTGACATCGCCTGACCCGAGCTGTAGCCGCGCGCCGGGGCGCCGACGATGGTCGAGGACGGATAGAGATTGTAGAGCGTGAGCAGCGGCGGCGCGACGGTCGAGCCGAGATGCGCGACGGCGCCGATCGGCACCATGTTTCCGTCCTGGCTGCGCACATAGAGGTTGAGCAGGTCGTCGGGATTGAGGCGGAAATGCGAGTCCGCCTGGACGTACACCTGCAGCGACAGGCCGAACTTGTTGAACTGGTTGACGTAGGTCGATCCGACGAAGTCGGTCAGGGTGGCGAAAATGTCGCCGACGCTGACGCGCAGCGTCTGCGCCCGGTCGCGGTCGACCGTCAGCGTGACGTGCGGCGCCTCGGTGCGGAAGGTGGTGAGCACGTTGCGTAGGGCGGGATCCGCGGTCGCCGCGTCGACGATCTGGTTGGTGAGATTGCCGAGCTTCTTGTAGTCGGTCGAGCCGCCGAGCAGCTCCACCTGCATCTGGAAGCCGCCGGCGTTGCCGATGCCCTGGATCGCGGGCGGCGGCAGCACGTAAGACTTGCCATCGGGCAGGGCGTTCACGACCTTTTCGAGCCGCGCGTAGATCGACAGAAGGTCCTGGTCCTTGGCCTTGAGCCGCTCGTCGAACGGCTTCAGCATCACCCAGGCGGCGCCGGCGTTGAAGAGGTCCGCGCTGTTGTCAAGCAGCGATATGCCGGACAGCGTGATCACGCGGTCGACGCCGGGGATTTTCAGCGCTTCCGCCGCCGCCTTGTCGAGCGTGGCGGTGGTTCGGCCGAGCGCGGCGCCCTCCGGCAGCTGCGCGGCGATCATCAGATAGCCCTGGTCGTCGATCGGGATGAAGGCGGTCGGGATCTGGACAAGGCCGTAGATACCCACTCCCGACACGATCAGCGCGAGAATGACCATCAGGCCGCAGTGGCGAACCATGCGGCCGATGAAGGCCGCGTAGCCGCGCTCCATCGGATCGTAGATATGGTTGAACGTCCGGTAGAAGATGTTGCGCTGTTCCGCCGGAACCGGAGTCCTGAGCCACAGGGCGCATTGGGTCGGCTTCAACGTCGCCGCGTTGACCGCACTGATGAGGGCGGTCGCGGCGATGACGAGAGCGAACTGGGCGAACATGTTGCCGGTGAGGCCGGGCACGAAGGCGGCCGGAATGAAGACCGCCATCAGCACCAGAGTGATGCCGATGATCGGCCCGAACAGCTCGTCCATCGCGCGGATGGCGGCGTCGTGCCCCGACATCTTCCGCTCGATATATTTCGTCACGCCTTCGACGATGACGATCGCGTCGTCGACCACGATGCCGATGGCGAGCACGATTCCGAACAAGGTCGAGAGGTTGACGGTGAAACCGAGCGCGGCCATCGCCGCGAAGGCGCCGATAATGGTGACCGGCACGGTCGTCGCGGGCACCAGCGTCGCGCGGAAATTCTGCAAAAAGACGAGGATGACGATCAGGACGAGGATGCCGGCTTCGTAAAGCGTCTTGTAGACCTCGGCGATCGAGTCCTGGACGAAGATCGTCGTATCGTAGGGGATCGCGTAGCGCAGGCCTTCCGGGAAACGCTTGGCCATGGCGGCCATCGTGTCCTTCACTTCCTTGCCGACCTGCAGCGAGTTCGAATCCGGCGTCTGGTAGATGGCGATGCCGGCGGCGGGCTGCCCGTTGACCCTGAAGTCCTGCGAATAGGTCTGCGCGCCGAGCTCGACCCGGGCGATGTCGCGCAGATGAATGAGCCGGCCCCCCTGCGCGGTCGCATTCTTGACGACGATGCTGCCGAATTCCTCCGGCTCGTCGAGGCGCGACTGCACTTCGACCGTGTACTGGAATTCGGTCCCGGGCGGAGCGGGCGGCATGCCGACCTGGCCGGCGGCGATGTTCTGGTTCTGCTCGCGGATGGCGTCGATGACGTCCTTGGGCTGCAGACCGAACGACTGCAGGAGCTGCGGATCCATCCAGATGCGCATCGAATAGTTACCCGCGCCGAACACCTTGACGCTGCCGACGCCGGGCAGGCGGGCGAGCGCGTCGGTCAGGTTGATGGTCGCGTAATTGCTCATGTAGAGGCTGTCGAACTTGTGGTCCGGCGAGTCGAGCGTGACGATCTGAAGGATCGCGGTGTTCTTCTTCTGCACGCTGACGCCCTGCGCCTGCACCGGCTCGGGCAGCGAAGCGAGCGCGAGCTGAACGCGGTTCTGCACCAGCACCTGATCGATGTTCGGGTCGGTGCCGATCGCGAAGGTCACCGTCAGTGAATAGGTGCCGTCGGGCGCGCTGGTCGACTGCATGTAAAGCATGCGGTCGACGCCGTTGACCTGGTTCTCGATCGGCAGCGCGACCGTGTCGATCACCGTCTGGGCGCTCGCGCCGGGATAGCTCGCCGTGACCTGCACCGTCGGCGGGACGACGTTGGGATATTCGGAGACCGGCAGGCGATAGAGCGAGACCGCGCCGATGACGACGAGCACAATCGCCAGGACGTTGGCGAGGACGGGATGCTCGATGAAGAACTTCGAGATCATCGACGGCTTTCCCCGCTACTGCACGGCGTCGAGGGTCGCAGCCTTCGGCGTCACGGTCATGCCCGGCGACACCCGCCAGAGCTCGCCGACCACGATCCGGTCGTTGCGCGCGACGCCGCTGGTGGCGACCTGCAAATCGCCGACGGTCTCGCCGAGCTGCACGTAACGCTTCTGCACCACGTCGTTGTCGTCCACGACAAAGAGATAGCGTCCGCCCTGGTCCTCCTGCAGCGCGATCTGGGGAACGAGCACCGCGCTCTTCAAGACCTTGCCCATCGGCAGGCGGATGTTGACGAACACGCCCGGCAGCAGCGTCCGGTCGGGGTTGCGCAGGATTCCGCGAACATAGAGCGTGCCGGTCTGCGGGTCGATCTGCGGGGCGACGTACTGGATCGCGCCGCGATGGGGAAAGCCGGTCTCGTCCGAGAGCGCCGCCTCGACCGGGACCTTGTGCAGCTCGTCGAGCGAAAGCCGGCGCTGATCGAGATTCTGCCGGATCTGGAGCGCTTGCTGCGAGCTGATGTTGGCCACGACGTAGATCGGATCGAGCTGCAGGATCTCGGCGAGCGCGGGCTGGCCGCCGTCGCCCCCGACCATGTTGTTCGGATCGACGAGGTGCCGGCCCATCTGGCCGTCGAACGGCGCCGTCACTTCGGTGTAGCTCAGGTTCAGCTTGGCCAGCGCGACCTGCGCCTGGGCCGCAAGAATGTTCGCCTCGGCCGTCTTCTCTTCAAAGACCCAGTGGTCGACGTCGACCTGGGAAGTCGCATGCTGCTTGAGGAGCGCGGTGTAGCGGCCGACCTCGAGACGGGCGTGATCGCGCGCCGCCGTCGCCGCCGCGAGTTGCGCCTCGGCCTGCTGGAGCTGGTCCTTGTACTGGTCCTGCTGGACGGTGAACAGCAGGTCGTCCTTCTTGACGATCTGGCCGTCCTGGAAGTGGATCTGCTCCAGATAGCCTGGCACGCGGGCGACGAGCTTGACCGCGTTGACCGCCTCGGCGTTGCCGGTGACGACGAGCGTGTCGCTGACCGCCTGAACTTTCGGCAGGGCGACGGGGACCGACGGACCGACCGCGGCCGGCGCTGCTTGCGCCGCGGGCGCCGGAGCGGGCTCAGCCGGCGTCGTCTGCGCCGCCGGCGCCGCGGCCGGCTGGGCCGGCTTTGCCAATGGCGTCGGAGCGTTGGCGGCCGGCGCGGCGGTGGTCGCCGCCGGAGGAGGAGAGGTTTGCGGACTTGCTTTCTTGCCGCCGCCCCAGATGTGGCCCCACAGGCGTTCGAGCTCGTTCTCGGCGCGGGCCGGCCCCGTCCATCCCGCGCTCGTCAGCGCGGCGATGAGTCCCGCAACGAGGAGGCGCGCCGTCGCCGCTCTGGGGGAGTTGAGGAAGGTCTTCACGTCGGTCACCATTGCGGAGGCCGCACGGTCGGCCCGACGTCGGACGGGCCGGGAAGGCCGGGCGCCTGCGGCTGCGGCTGGCCGGCCGGCGGGAGGATGTCGCCGTAGTTCGTGCGGGCGCGCATCTCGTCGCGCGAGGCGTCGTTGACGAAATCATGGCCCTCGCGGATCTGCCATCCGCCTCCGAGCGCGCGATAGGCCGTGGTGAGGCTTACCGACACGCCGCCCTCGGCCGCGGCGAGATTGTTCTGGGCCTGATAAAGGTTCTGCTCGGCCGTCAGCACGGTGGTGAAGTCGCGCGAGCCAAGCTCGTACTGGGCGACCGCGACGGTGAGGGCGTTGTTCGCCGCCGCAGCGCTCTCTCTGAGGTAGCCGACCTGCTGGCGCCCCTGGACGAAGCCGGCCAGTCCGTTTTCCACCTCGCGCTGCGCCTTCAGCACGACGTTCTTGTAGTCGATGAGTAGCGCCTGCAGCTCGGCGTCCTGAGCGCGCACCTCATTGGTGATCTGGCCGTAGTTGAGCACAGGCCAGCTGAACGACGGGCCGAAGGCGAAGGTTACGCTCGGCGAGGTGAAGAGCTCTTTGATCGTGTTACCGTTGGTGGTCGAGACGAGCGTACCAAGCGCTCCGCCGAGCGAGAAGGCCGGATAGAGGTCGGCTGCGGCCATGCCGACCTTGGCGCTCTGCGCTTCCGCCTTGAGCTCGGCCGCCCGCACGTCGGGCCGGCGGCGCAGGAGATCGGCCGGAACCCCGACCGCAACGGCGCGCGGCGGCGCGGGAATCCCGCGCGAACCTCCGAGAAGCCCGTCGATCGAAGCCGGCGGCAGGCCGAGGAGGACGGCGAGCGCATTCTCGGTCTGCTGCAACTGCGCCGTCAGCTGAGGGATCGCCGACTCCGTCTGTCCGAGCACGTTCTGAGCCTGGAAGACGTCGAGCTCCGAGGTCGCGCCGCCCTTGTAGCGGTCGCGGGCGATGTCGAGCGCCGACCGCTGCTTGACCACGTTCTCGCGCGCGATGGCGATCTGCTTTTGTGTCGTGCGGATCTGGATGTAGTCGCTCGCCACGTCGCCGATCAGGGTAACGAGCACGTCGTCGTAGGTCGCGATCGAGGCGAGGTAGGCGGCGTCCGCCTGCTCGACTCCGTGGCGGAACTTGCCCCAGAGATCGAGCTCCCAGGCGACCTGCCCGCCCAGGTCGACCCGCCAAAACTCTTTCGAGGTGATCACATTGTCCGGATTGGAGGTCGCGTCGGTGCGGCTCGGCTGGAGATAA
>NZ_JBKQOT010000641.1:0-3085 GCF_052145395.1 Roseiarcus sp. | reverse complement strand
GCTTTCGCCATAGCGGCCGACCGGCCCGCGCCTTCGTTCAATCCGGCTTATGTGAGGTCGCCCTCCGTGACGCCCAACTCTCGCGTCGGCGACCTCACATAACCCTCCAGATTCGAACCCGGCATGTTTTCAAGATATTGATTGGCTGCTGGTACTCAGTGTGGGTACGCGCTGCGTACGCAATACGGGTTCGCAGGCGCACGGCAGGGCGAAGTTTATGGCGCGCACTGTTCAAGATCGCCGCTGGCTCGAGATGCACGCGGGAACGTGGCGGGCGACGCTCGCGGTCCCCAGAGTTCCGCACCCCAAGCTGGGAACTCGGCTCGAGCGATCTCTTAAGACCGACAGCCTTGCGGTCACGAACCAGCGCAGCCCACGTCGGGTCGTAGTTTTGCTTTCGCGGTCGAAGTGTGCCCGCTGATCCTGCGCCGCCGGCAAGCCAGCTTCAGACTTCGCCCTTACTGTTCGCGCAACACTCCGATGATCTGCGCTTCGCTCAACCTGCTTGCTCCTGAGCGTTGATGGGCTCTCACTTAAATTGAGCGATCACGGAAACTCCCTCGCTTCCTGCTTGGTTCTGCCTCATTCTGACCTATCGTGCTTTGGTTAGCCCAATCACGACGGCGGCCGGAACACCGCAAGCTTTGAATTGGAGCATCTGGAAACTGTGACAACTCATGAATGACCCGGCGAACCCCCCTCTGAGGCGGCGCGATCTGCTCTCGCTAATCGGGGCGGCCGCCGGCGGGGCCGCGATGTATCAGGCGATGACGAGCCTCGGGTTCGCCGCGGAGTCGCCCTATCGAGGCCCGATCAAGCTCGAAGGCGATCCGAAAGGCGCGTCCGTCGTCATTCTGGGCGCCGGACTCGCTGGGATGACGGCCGCCTTCGAACTCCGCCGGGTCGGATACAAGGTCGAGCTCCTGGAATACAATGCCCGTCCCGGAGGGCGAAACTGGACGATTCGGGGTGGCGATACCTACACTGAACTCGGCGGCGCCACGCAGCACTGCATGTTCGACGACGGCCTTTATCTCAATCCGGGGCCTTGGCGGATCCCGTACCACCATCATGCAATTCTCGATTACTGTCGCAGGTTTGGCGTTGCTCTCGAGCCGTTCATTCAGCTCAATCACAATGCCTATCTTCACGCGACCACGGCCTTCGACAGCAAGCCCCAGCGGATTCGGGAGATCAAGGCGGACTTCGAGGGGTCGATCGCAGAACTCCTCGCGAAGGCCAGCCGTCAGGGCGCGCTCGATGAAACGGTGTCTAAAGAAGATCAGGAGATTCTGCTCGAGGCGCTGCGCTCCTTTGGCGCGCTTGACGACGACTTTCGTTACAAGGCCGGCGACATGTCCGCGGCGTTCCGAGGCTATGCCAGGGATCCCGGCGGCGGGCTCGCGGCGGAGCCGTTAAACAGCCAGCCCACTCAACTGCACGACCTGCTGACCTCCCGCCTTTGGCGCGACTTGCAGAACTTTTCACTCTACGACTTCCAGCCGACGATGTTCCAGCCGGTCGGCGGCATGGGTCGGATCGGGGAAGCGTTCGCGCGACAGATCCCAAACGGGATCCGGTACGGCAGCAAGGTCACGGCGATCCAACAGGACGAACGCGGCGTGACCGTCACATTCGAGGACCTCAACCACGGCGCAATCGTTCAGGAGACCAAGGCCGACTGGTGCGTTTGCACTCTGCCGCTCTCGATCCTGAGCGAGCTTCCCATCAATGTCTCTGTTTCCATGAAAGCCGCCATCGACGCCGTTCCCTACGCGTCCGTGGTCAAAACGGGATTGCAGTTCCGACGCCGCTTCTGGGAGGAGGACGAGCGCATATTCGGGGGGATCTCTTACACGAACCTCCCCATCCGCCAGATTGCGTATCCGAGCTCCGGGTTCAATTCCGGCGGGAAAGGCGTGCTGCTCGGCGGCTACACCTGGGGCGGTCCAAATTCATACGAACTTACCGCAATGACGCCCGGGGATCGGATCAGGCTCGCGGTCAAGTGCGGCGCCCAGATTCATTCTCGATATGCATCCGAGTTCGAAACCGGTGTCTCGGTCGCCTGGCATCGCGTTCCGTTCACCCTCGGATGCGCGGGCGAATGGACGGATGCGACGCGCCGCGCGCACTATGACAATCTCTGTCAGATCGACGGCCGGATCGTGCTGGCGGGCGAGCACGCTTCTTACATCCCCGCTTGGCAGGAGGGCGCGATCCTGTCGGCGCTGGACGCAATTACGCGACTGCACAGGCGGATACTGGCGAGTCGATAACGCCCTCGTCATAACTGTTTCCGGGGCTTGGACCTTGCGATGCCAAAAACGATCCGCCGCGCCCTGCTGCTGTACGCCGCCCTGGCGCCCTGCGCGGTCTGGGCCGGTGAACCGCTTTCCTCCGAGACCTTTCCTTTGAGCCAGGGTCAAGTCTTCGAAGAGAGGGGCGGCGCAGCGTTGTTCGCCGCCGTCTGCGCCGGCTGCCATCAGCCGAATGCCCAGGGAGCGGCGGGCGCAGGCGAATATCCGGCGCTGGCCGACAACAAGGAGGTCGCCTCGGCCGACTATCTGGTGAGACTTCTGTTGAAGGGACAAAGGGGCATGCCGCCAGTCGGCCAGATGATGAGCGATCAGCAGATAGCCGACGTCATCAACTATGTTCGCACCCACTTCGGCAACGCCTATGGCGACGGGCTGTCGCCCGCGGACGTCGAGGCGGCGAGGCGGCAGTGAGGCTCGCTCCCTGGAAGCCGTCTCTTGAGCGTGACCGCAAAGCGCCGCCCTGACGGCGTCCGACTTGCCTGGAGACATCGAAAGGGTCACGGTCCGACAAAACCCATCATTGCCGAGCGACGCATCGGTAGTCGGTCAGGGCAGGAGTTTCGTCATGAGAGCCAGGTTTGCCCGAGCCTCTTTATTCCTGCCGCTGCTTCTGGCGACGGTCGCCTCAGCCCAGTCTCTTAGGCCGCCGGACAATCTCGTCGACCTACGGTCTCTGCAAGGCGAAGCCTTCTTGCTCGAGACGCGCGCTCTCGAGGCCTATTTTCCGATCAGCGTCGCGTTCGAGACCCAGAAGAACCAAGCCT
>NZ_JBKQOT010000640.1:0-6060 GCF_052145395.1 Roseiarcus sp. | reverse complement strand
GCCGTGGCTCACCACCGGCTATCTCAACAATCCGGAGGCTTCGGAAGTGCTATGGGGCGGGGGTTACCTCCACACCGGCGACGTCGCCTCGATCGATCCGGACGGCTATATCCGCGTCGCCGACCGGCTGAAGGACATCGTCAAGAGCGGCGGCGAATGGATCTCGTCGATCCAACTTGAGAACATCATCATGGAGAAGCCCGGCGTTAAGCGCGCGGCAGTGATCGCGATGAAGGACGTCAAGTGGGGCGAACGCCCGCTGGCGCTGGTTCTTCTCGAACCCGACCAGGTCAACGAGGTCGGCGAGGACGACATCCGCCTGCACGTCGCTTCCTATGTCGAGCGCGGAATCATCTCAAAGATCGCGATCCCGGAGAACGTGACCTTCGTCGCCGAATTGCCGCTGACCTCGGTCGGCAAGGTCGACAAGAAGAAACTGCGAGTCGCTTACGCGTAACGCGCGCGAAGTCACGCTCTTTCTGTCTCAGGCGCGCCGTGGCGAATGCGCCAATTCGCGGTTGCTCGTTCCACGGCGGACGCGGGACGGGCGCCGCCGGCCGCACCCTTAGACTTCGCCCCACACCTCCTCCGCGATCTCGACGAGACGGGCGAGCTTGATCCACTGGTCGGCCTCGGAGAGGTCGTTGCCGTCGGCGGTCGAGGAAAAGCCGCACTGGTGGGAGAGCGCGCACTGATCGAGCGGCAAATACTTGCTGGCCTCCTCGATGCGCCGCTTGACCTGGTCCTTCGGCTCCGCGGCGGCCTTCTTCGAACTCATGAGGCCAAGCACGATGGTGGCGCTCTTCGGCGCGAACCTTAAGGGGGCGAAGTCGCCGGAACGCTCATCGTCGTATTCGAGGAAGAATCCGTCGATCTTCATCTCATTGAGGAGGATCTCGGCGGCCGGCTCGTAGCCGCCTTGTGCCACCCAGGCGCTCTTGAAATTGCCGCGGCACAGGTGGACGCAGGTCGTCATGTCGGCGGGCCGGTCGCGGATCGAATCGTTGACCAGCCGGCAGTAGAGGCGGGTGAGCGCGTCGGGATCGTCGCCCCGCGCCTTGGTGCGGGCGCGGATCTCGGGGTCGCAGAGATAGGCGAGGTTGGTGTCGTCGAACTGCAGGTAGCGAAGCCCACGCGAAGCGAGGTCGGCCACCTCGGCTCGATAGGCGGCGGTGAGGTCCTCATAGAAGTCCTCGAGGTTTGGATAGACCGCCTCGCTGATGGCTTCGCGCCCCCCGCGGAAATGCAGCATCGACGGCGCCGGAACGCAGACCTTCGGGGTCCGGGTCACGGCCGACTTGAGGAAGTCGAAAGCCGGCCCCTGGATCGGCGCGACCCACTTGACCGGGCTCCCGACATGCATGGTCGGCGGGTTGAAGCCGACCTCAGTCCCGTCGGTTTTGCGGAAGCTCGCGGCATATTCGCCGTAATGGGTCTCGACGCCCTCGAGCCGTTCGAGGAAATCGACATGGAAATAGGTGCGGCGGAACTCCCCATCGGTGATCCCCTTCAGGCCCACGTTCTCCTGGGCGCGGACGACCTCGCGGATGCATTCGT
Organism: Roseiarcus sp.; assembly: GCF_052145395.1. NCBI lineage: Bacteria > Pseudomonadati > Pseudomonadota > Alphaproteobacteria > Hyphomicrobiales > Roseiarcaceae > Roseiarcus > Roseiarcus sp. The sequence goes on along the minus strand of NZ_JBKQOT010000640.1, from coordinate 4,503 downwards.
CCTCGGTCGCGTGCAGGTCCTGGGCCGCAAGCTCGCCGGCTGCGAACTTCTCCCTCGCCTCGCGAAGGCGCTCGGGTCGCAAGAAGCTGCCGACATGATCGGCGCGGAACGGCGGACGGGTCATGGTTTCCTCCCACGGCGCTAAGATGATATGTCATCATGTCACGCCGGGCGCGCCTTTGACAACCCGGCGCTCAAGTTTAGCGCTTCGCGGCGAAGAACGCCCGCAACATCGCCGCGGCCTCAGTCTCCCGGATCCCGCCGTAGACTTCTGGCGCGTGGTGGCAGGTCGGCTGGCCGAAGAACCGAGGCCCATGGTCGACGGCGCCGCCTTTCGAATCCGCCGCCGCGTAGTAGAGGCGGCGGATTCGGGCATGGGAGATCGCGCCCGCGCACATCGCGCAAGGCTCGAGCGTCACATAAAGGTCGCAGCCGACGAGCCGCTCGGAGCCGATCGCGGCTGCGGCTTCACGGATTGCGAGGATTTCCGCATGGGCCGTCGGATCAGCAAGCTCGCGGGCGCCGTTGCCGGCTCGGGCGATCACGACGCCGTCGCGCACGACAACGGCGCCGATCGGGGCCTCGCCGCGTCCTTCCGCGGCGCGCGCCTCGGCGAAGGCGAGGCTCATCGGGTCCGTCGCCCCGGAGGGTTCGTTCGGCAAACTCAATCCCCGCTCATGGGAAGCGGCGCCGGCGCTTTTTCGTTTGGCGGCCGCGCGGCTTCGGGCTTAGGACAAGCGGCTGCTCCGGGCAATCCGATGAGCTCCGCGACGGACCTGAAACGAGCATGAGCGACGAAACCAACTCGGAGTCCGCGGTTCGCGAGGGCAGCCGCATCGCCAAGGTGATGGCGCGTGCGGGCTTGTGCTCGCGTCGCGAGGCGGAGACCTGGATCGCCGCCGGTCGGGTCACCGTCAACGGCAAGGTTCTCGAAAGCCCCGCCTACAACGTGACCGACGAAGACGACGTGCGGGTGGACGGCCAAAGGCTCGCGGCGCCGGAGCGCACGCGACTCTTTTTGTTCCATAAAGTTCGCGGACTGGTCACCACCGCGCGCGATCCCGAGGGGCGGCCGACCATCTTCGACGCCCTGCCCCCGGACCTGCCGCGCCTCGTCGCCGTCGGCCGGCTCGACATCAATACCGAGGGCCTCATGCTGCTGAGCAACGACGGGGGCCTCGCGCGCGTGCTGGAGCTGCCGTCGACGGGCTGGCTGCGCCGCTATCGCGTCCGCGCCCACGGCCATATCGATCAGCCGCAGCTCGACGCGCTGAGCAACGGGATCACCATCGACGGAATCGACTACGCCGGGATCGAGGCAAGACTCGACCGCGAGCAGGGCTCGAACGCCTGGATCACCATGGGCCTGCGCGAAGGCAAGAACCGCGAGATCAAGCGGGTGCTGGAGCACCTCGGGCTTTCCGTGAACCGGCTGATCCGCGTCTCGTTCGGGCCATTCGAGCTCGGCGATCTCAACGAAGGGGAGGTCGCCGAGGTGCGCACGCGCGTGCTGCGCGACCAGCTCGGCGCCAAGCTCGCCAAGGAGGCCGGCGCCGATTTTGACGCGCCGCTCGCCGAGCGGGCGCCGCCTGTCGAAGCGCCGCGCGAGGAGCGACGGAGGCGACCCGAGGGCCGCAAGGCGAGCTTCGGCAAGCCGACGTTCGATAAGTCGAGCTTCGATCGCAACCGCGACGAGGCGCCCCGGCGCGGGCCGCCGGCGCCGTCGACGGCCGTTCGCAAGCGCAAGCACGTCACCGCGCTCCGGGCGGAGATCGCCAAGGACGCGGCCGATGCGGCGGCACCGCGCAAAAGGATCGCGCGCGGCGCGACGCAGGATCGCAAGGGACGCACGGTCGCCGTCGAGCGGATCTCGAAGGCGGGGGCCGAAGCGGCTGAGCCCGGGTCGGCCGGAAAGCGGGGCTCCCGCAAGTTGGGTCCGCGTCGCGGCCGGCCCCCGGGTCATAGCCCGGGGGTTGAAGGCGGCCGCGAGTTTCCCGAGCGACCGCGGCGGCCCGATCCGTTCGAGGTGAAGCGCGGGCGCAACGGCGAGGGGCGCGATCGGCCGTCGCGAGCCGGCCCGCGGGAAGGCGACCCCCGCGCCGATTTCAAGCCGCGGGGCGCACGGAAAGACCGGGACGATCGCGGGCCGCGTGCATCCCGCCCGCCAAGGACGGAAGGCGGTGACACGCGGCCGGCCCGTCGCCCGGCGCGCGAAGGCGACGCCCGGACCGCATCGAAGCCGTATGGCGCGCGCAAAGAGTGGGACGATCGCGGGCCGCGCGCGCCCCGGCCCCCAAGGACGGAAGGCGGTGACGCGCGGCCGGCCCGTCGCCCGCGGCGCGAAGGCGATGCCCGGACCGCATCGAAGCCGTATGGCGCGCGCAAACAGTGGGACGACCGCGGCCCCCGCTCGCCGCGGGCCGAAGGCGACCAGACTCGGCCGCCCCGTCGCTCGACCCGCGACGACTCTCCTCGTGGTGGTGCGGCCAGTGGGCCGCCAGGCGGGCGCGGCGGCAAGCCGGGCGGAAGGCCTCCGAAAGGCGCCGGCCCTCGCCGGCCGCCGCCAAAGCGCTGACCGATGCGGATCGTCGGCGGCCGGCTGAAGGGCCGCGTTCTCGCCGCCCCCGGCTCGCGCGCCATCCGCCCGACCTCGGAACGTCTCAGGGAATCGATCTTCGACATTCTCGAGCACCGCTATCCCGGCCGGATCGAAGGGCGGCGGGTCGTCGATTGCTTTGCTGGATCGGGGGCGCTGGCGATCGAGGCGCTGTCCCGCGGCGCCCGCTTCGCACTGCTCATCGACAACGGGACCGAAGCGCGGGCGCTCTTGCGGGCCAATGTCGAGGCGCTGGGCCTTGGCGGCGTCACCCGCATCTGGCGGGCGGACGCCACAAAGCTCGGTGACGCGCCGGCTGGCGGCCCGTTCGCCCTCGCCTTTCTCGATCCGCCTTATGGGCATAACCTCGCCGGCGCGGCCCTCACCGCGCTGATTGCCGGCGAATGGCTGGAATCCGACGCCCTTTGCGTCGTCGAGGAAGCGGCCAGGGCCGAGATCGCGGCGCCCGCTGGCCTCGCGCTGATCGACGAACGGGTCTATGGCGACACGCGGATCGCGATCTTGCGGTCCGAAGGACCGGGGGGCGAGGGATGATGAGGATGAGCGCCGTCGGGCTCGCAGCGCTGGCGCTTTCGGCCTGCGCGGAGGCGCCGGAAATCGACCCGATCGCCCAGAAAACGATGATCGGCCTCTCCGAGCGGGCGGTCCTCACGTGCATGGGCGGCGCGCCGGCGCGGGTGACGAGGCCGGCCGAGGCGACGGAGATCTGGACCTATCGCAGCGGCGTGACCACGACCGACAGCCCACCGTGGGCCGTCGGGACGAACTTCAGCCTGCTCACGGGGGAAAAGCCCTGCGACGTGCGGATCGTGATGACTAACGCCCATGTGAGCCAGGTTTCCTACGCCCTGCCGGACGGGCGCGCCCTGCCCTCAGGCCGGCAGTGCTCGTTCCCGGTCTGGACCTGCGCGGCGCTACGCGCGACGCAATAGCCCCGATGGCGCGCGCCGAGCGGCTTCTCGAACTGATGCAGGCCTTGCGTCGCCGCCGGGCACCGGTCGCGGGAGGGGCGCTCGCGGAGGAACTCGGCGTGTCTTTGCGCACGCTCTACCGCGACATCGCGGCGCTCCAGGCGCAAGGGGCGGCGATCGAGGGCGAGGCCGGCTTCGGCTATGTGCTGCAGCCGGGGTTCACGCTGCCGCCGCTGATGTTTACGCTCGAGGAGGTCGAGGCGCTGGCGCTCGGGGCGCGCTGGGTCGAGGGCCGCGCGGACGAGGGGCTCGCCCGGAGCGCCGAGGACGCGCTCGCCAAGATCGCCGCCGTCCTGCCGCCCGAGCGCGCCGCCGCACTCGACTGGCCGATGCTGCTTGCGGGCGCGGCCCGCGCGGGCGAAGCGGAGCGTATGGCGCTGCCGCTCGTGCGCAAGGCGCTCGCGAACGAGCGCAAGGTTCGCTTCGGCTACGCCGACAAGGACGGGCGGCGGACAGAACGGGTCGTCTGGCCGGTGGCCGTGGGGTTCTTCGACTCCGTGATGATGCTCGCCGCCTGGTGCGAGACCCGAACAGCCTTCCGCCATTTCCGCCTCGACCGCATGGCCGGCGTCGAGGCCCTCCCCGACCGGCCGCCAAAGCCTCGCCGGACCCTGCTCAGGGACTGGCGGCGGACGCAGGGGCTGGAGGGATGAGGCCGCCGGCGCCCTCCGCCGTTTTCAACCTCGAGTCGGGCCTTTCCAAAGCATTGCGGCGCCTTTTCCGACCCTGAGAAGCGGGCCTCGCCAAGGACAAGCGGGACGTGGCTCGCTCCGCTCGGGCGGACAAAGGCCAGCAATTCTAAAAGAAGGGCATTTTTTGGGATTCACAAATCAGGGGAAACATGATTCACGCTAGGGATGGAGATTTTGGCGTCGCTGTTGTCTGGCCTGAAGGCGGTTTGCGCTGCGTTCCCGG
>NZ_JBKQOT010000639.1:0-2639 GCF_052145395.1 Roseiarcus sp. | reverse complement strand
GGCGAGCAGGCCGACCACCGCCGCGTTTACGCCCGCCATCGCCGCGCGCGCCTGCGGCCGCGCGCTGACCGCATGCCAGAACGGTAGCGCGCCCATCAGGATCAGCATCCCGGGGGCGAAGATCGCGATGAGCGCCAAAGCAGCGCCCGGCGCGCCGCCGGGCGGGGCCGCGGCGACGGCGCCGAGATAGGCGGCGAAGGTGAAAAGCGGGCCGGGGACCGCCTGCGCCGCGCCGTAGCCCGCAAGGAACGCGCTCGGAGAAACCCACCCGGGATCGACCACCGCCGCCTGCAGCAGTGGCAGCACGACGTGGCCGCCGCCGAACACGAGCGCGCCCGAGCGGGTGACGGCGGCGAAAAAGGCGAGCGGCGAATTGCGGCCGGGCAGGAACGAGAGCGCCAGCAGCGCGAAGAAGGCGGCGAGGCAGACAAACCCCGTCCTCCGGGCGAGCGGCGGGTGTCCCGCCCCGCCTGCGGCCGCCGCCTCCTCCCGGCAGACAAGAAGCCCGGCGAGAGCGCCGAGGAGGATCGCGGCGACCTGGCTTGCGCCGCCCGGCGCGAAGGCCATGAGCAGCAGGGCGAGGACGGCGATGGCCGCCCGCCGTCCGTCGGGCGCCAGACTCCGGCCCATGCCGAGGACGGCCTGCGCGACGATGGCCACGGCCGTCAGTTTGAGGCCGTGCAAGAGCCCCTCCCCCGCCGGTCCGGTGAGCGCGGCCTCGCCGTAGGCGAAGAGCGTCAGGATTATCGCCGAAGGCAGGGTGAAGCCGGTCCATGCCGCGAGCCCGCCAAGGAGCCCCGCTCGCATCAGGCCGATGGCGAAGCCGACCTGACTGCTCGCCGGGCCCGGCAGGAACTGGCAAAGCGCCACGAGGTCCGCGTAGGCCCGCTCGTCGAGCCACTGGCGCTCGATGACGAAGGCGTTGCGGAAATAGCCGATATGCGCAACCGGCCCGCCGAAGCTCGTCAGGCCGAGCCGGAGAAAGACGCGCAACACCTCGAAAGGCGTTCCCTTATGTGCGGCGCGACGCGCCGTGCCCGCCATCGAGGCGCCCGCCCGCTCCTCACTCGCCCGCATGTTCGCGCGCGACGGCTTCCAGAAGCTCTTTCGCCTCCGCTGGCGACCTGACGTGATGAACCCGTTTCGAGGCCTCGGCCTCGACAATCAGTCTCCTGTACTGTGGCGTCAGTCGGCGATGGCATAGCCAGATGACGCGATAACTGTTCAATGTGCTGCTCCACATCGGACTGTCATCGGGCCAGCCTTCCGGGGTTTCGAACAATCCTTTGATCAGCCGCTTCGATACCCACCAGAAGTGCGTGGCAAGTGGCAAGTCCATGTAAATCAGCGTATCTGCGCGAGAGAAACGCTCCCAGGCTGAGGTCATGCAACCGAAGCCGTCAATGATCCACGCTTCCCGCCTGAGGATGTCGGCATGCGCCTTCAGGTAATCATCGTGCGGAACTCTCCCGCCTCCGGCTTGGTACTGGATTGTGTCCAGCGGATACAGAGGCAAACGCGTCACTTCCGCCAGACGTCGAGCGAGCGTCGATTTGCCGCCGCCCGCGTTCCCGAAAACTGCGACTCTTTTCATGGGAGGCGCTCTGCGTTCACGGTCTCAGGCCGAATCTGGCGGCTCACGCCGCAATGTCAATCGGGCTGTGTCGCTGTCCCGAAGGCGCCGCGCCGGGACTGCCGATGAAGCGCTTGCCCGTTGGCGGCGGCGCCGATATCTGTTGGGACATGAGGCCGCCTGGAACTCCATGGATTGGGATCCGCTCTCAGACTGCGCGCCCGCGGTCGGAGCCGCGGCTCGCCTCGACGTCGTCGATCATCGTCGCCGCGCTCGGCGCCCTCCTGATTCTCGCCGCCCCGGCCCACGCCCAGTCGCCGATCATTCAGGGCTGGCTCGCTGCGAATACGGTGTGCAAGGGCGGTCCGAGCGACGACCCCAAGGCGCAGAAGGCGTGCGCGCGGCGCGACGAAATCGGCGCGAGGCTCAAGCGCCGGGGCTGCGAGTACCAGGAGGACGGCGACTGGTGGAGGTGCCCGCACTAGCGGTCAAATACGCTTGGCGCCCGACTGGAACGGCAGGAGCGCGCAAGGGGACTTGTATGGGGCGATTGGTGTCAAGGCTGTTCTGAGCGGCATCTCCTTGTTCGACTGGCGTCAGGACATCTTCTCGTCCCGACCTGGTTTTCGTTCGGCGCTGCGCGCAGTGGCCGTCAAGGGTGGCCGAAGGCCATCGCGCAGCGACTTGCCCTTGACGGTCGCGAGCACAGCGACAGACTTGCTCAGTCGGGCGACACGGGCGTGTCGTGTCCCCGCTTGTTCAGTGTCGACAACGGCGACGATACCGAGGGGAGCTCGCCATCGGGCGCGCATCGCGCGCCACGAACTTGTATTCGGCCGACCCGGTGGGATCGCAACCACGATGCAGTCATGCGCATCGGCGGCGAAGCTCCGAGGCGGCGGGCCCGGGTGCGATTCAAAGCGATGCAGAGTAGGTTCCGTTTGGATGGATTCGAGGGAGGATTCGGATGGCGGGGTTGGAGTTGAGCGATGATGCGCTGACGGCGGCTTTGCGGGCGTATCCCGGTCTTCGCGAGCGGGTCTCATCGATCGTGCTGGCGGTCGAA
>NZ_JBKQOT010000638.1:0-8001 GCF_052145395.1 Roseiarcus sp. | reverse complement strand
GTCTCGAAAAGCATACGACTTGCGATATTGCTGCGATCGCCTGCTATTGCGCTGCGCGGGAATTTTCGTCAATGGAACGCAGTCGAACAGAGGGCGACCGTGGAGCATAACGCGCTTGACGATTCGGCCGTTCTCGTCACTGGCGCCAGCGGTTTTGTCGGCTCGGCGATCGCTGAGACGCTGCGCGCGGCGGGCTACCGCGTGCGCGTGCTCGTGCGGCCTTCGAGCTCCCGCGCCAACATCTCGCCGCTCGACACGGTCTGCCAGGGCGATCTTACCGACCGTTCGTCGTTGGCGGCCGCGTTGAAAGGCGTCCGCTTCCTCTTTCATGCCGCCGCCGACTATCGCTTTTGGGCGCGAGACCCCAAAGACTTCGGCCGCAACAATGTTGAGGGCACCCGCCTCGTCATGGAGGAGGCTTTGCGCGCCGGCGTCGAGCGCGTTGTTTACACAAGCAGTGTCGCCACCCTGAGGCTCTTGAACGGCGCGCCGGCGGACGAGAGCCGTCCGCTCTCCGAGGACGAAGCGATCGGCGCGTACAAACGCAGCAAGGTCGTTGCGGAGCGCCTCGTCGAGACGATGGCGCAGCGCGACGGACTGCCCGCCGTGATCGTCAATCCCTCGACCCCGATCGGCCCCCGCGACGTGAAGCCCACGCCGACGGGCCGCGTCATCGTTGAGGCGGCCTCGGGGCGCGTTCCGGCTTTCGTCGATACCGGGTTGAACCTCGTTCATGTCGACGACGTCGCCGCCGGCCATCTCGCCGCCCTGCGCCACGGCGAGGTCGGACAACGCTACATTCTTGGCGGCGAGAACGTCTTGTTTTCCGCCATGCTCGCCGACATCGCCACGATTGTCGGCCGCCGGGCGCCGACGTTGCGGGCGCCGCGCGCCCTCATTTATCCTGTGGCCTATGCGGCCGAGTTTCTCGCCCGATTCGGCCGGGGCGATCCCTTCATCACGGTGGATGGCATCAGAATGTCCCGCCACTTTATGTTCTTCGACGACGTCAAGGCGAGGCGCGAACTGGGTTACGTCTCGAGGCCCTATGGCGAAGGCCTGAGCGACGCGATCGCCTGGTTCCGCGCCCATGGTTATCTGCGATGATTGTCACCGCGCTCGCCTTCGTCCCGGTGGCGATCTGGGCCTATCTCCTCTTCGGCAGAGGGTGGTTCTGGCTCTGCCGGGAGCGCGACGACGCCGACGCCGCCGACAGGGGAACGCACGACGCGGCCGCCGACTCGCCGAGCGTCGTCGCTGTCATTCCGGCCCGCGACGAGGCGGAGGCGGTCGCGCGCGCTGTCGGCTCCCTTCTGCGGCAGGATTTTTCCGGGCGGTTCTCGATCGTGGTCGTCGACGATCAAAGCTCGGACGGCACTGCTGGCGAGGCTCGCGCGGCCGCCGAAGCCGCGATTGCGGCCGGGCGCGTCCGTATCGTGACGGGCTCCGCGCCGCCACAAGGCTGGACCGGAAAGCTCTGGGCGATGCGTCAGGGCCTCGCCGTTGTCGAAGCGGAAGAAAGTCCGCCTGAATTCGTCCTGTTCACCGACGCCGACATCGCCTATGCGCCTCAAACGCTTCGGCGTCTCGTCGCCATCGCGCGGGAGACCGACAGCGTGCTCGTTTCGCTGATGGCGAAACTGCGCTGCGTCAGCACCGCCGAACGCCTGCTCGCGCCGGCCTTCGTTTTTTTCTTTCAGAAGCTCTATCCGTTTGCGTGGGTGAACGATCCCGGACGCCGAACCGCTGCGGCGGCGGGCGGCTGCATGCTTGTTCGCCGCGAGGCGCTGGCCGCGGCAGGCGGACTTGAAACGCTGCGAGACGCCCTGATCGACGACTGCGCCCTTGCGGCGGCCATGAAGCGGCAAGGCGCGATCTGGCTCGGTCTCACCGAGAATGTGCATAGCCTGCGCGCCCATCCGGACATCGCCGATTTCGGGCGAATGATCGTGCGCTCCGCCTTTGCGCAATTGCATTACTCGTCGATTCTGTTGATCGGCGCGGTCGCCGGCATGGCCGCGACCTATTTGGCCCCGCCGCTGCTCGCCGTGTTCGGGCACGGCGCCGCGCAAGCGGCAGGCTTGATCGCTTGGGCGCTGATGGCCTTCGCCTTCGTTCCGATGCTTCGTTTCTATCGACAGCCGGTGGCATTCGGCGTCGCCTTGCCCGCAATCGCGGCCGCCTATACGGTCTTCACCATCGAGTCCGCGGTCCAGCATTGGCGCGGGCGCGGAGGAAAATGGAAAGGTCGCTACCAGGCCTCGACAAGCAGTATGGGCAGCGCATGACCTCTTCGGCAGAAGCGCTTTCGGGCAAGAGCCATCGGGACGAGAATTTTCCCGTGGCGTCATGGCTTGTGCGCTCGGAATATCGCCGGCCGATCTTGGCCTTCTACCGCTTCGCCAGGGCCGCCGACGACGTCGCTGATCATCCGTCCCTCGAAGCGGACCAGAAGCTCGCTCTCCTGGACCGGCTTGGCGAGGCTCTCTCCGGTCGCGGCTCCGGCGATCCGGAAGCCGAACCTTTGCGACTCGCGCTCAGCGAGAGGGGCCTCGCACCCCGCCATGCGTTCGACCTCCTCGAGGCTTTTCGGCTCGACGTGAGCAAGCGCCGCTATGCGAGCTGGGGGGAGCTCATGGACTATTGCCGGCTATCGGCGATGCCGGTCGGTCGCTTCGTCCTCGATGTGCATGGAGAGGACCCAAGCACGTGGCGGACGTCCGATCCGCTGTGCGCGGCTCTGCAGGTGATCAACCACTTGCAGGATTGTGCGGCGGACTATAGCCGGCTCGATCGTGTCTACCTGCCTCAGGATACGCTCGCCTCCCATGGCGCAGCGGTGGACATGCTCGCCGCCACCCGCTCCCCACCGGCCTTGCTCGCCGCGATCCGAGAACTTGCCGGCCGGACTGCTGCGCTGCTCAGCGACTCGGCTCCGCTTTCCGGCCAGGTCGGCAACGGCCGGCTGGCGCTCGAAATCGCGGCGATCCAGGCGCTCGCCGAGCATCTCACTCGTCGCCTGGCCAGACGCGATCCGCTGAGCGAGAACGTGCATCTCAGCAAGGCGGCTTCCGCCGCCGTTGCCGGCCTCGGCGTCTTGCGAGGCTTGGGATCGTTGCTCGCGCGTCCCCGGCGAAGAAATCGGACTGTCCGCGCATGAGTGAGGGCGCGGCGCTGACTGTTCCCGCTGCGACGGGAAGCTCGTTCTACCTCGCGATGCGCATCCTCCCGAAGGATCGGCGCAACGCCATGTACGCGGTCTACGGCTTCTGCAGAGCGGTCGACGACATCGCCGACGGGGGCGGATCTTCCGCTCGACGGATGGCCGATCTCGAGCGCTGGCGGGCCGACATCGACGATCTGTTCGCCACGCGTGCGCCTGCACAGCTCGGCGATCTTGCGGAAGCCGTGCGCCGGTTCGACCTCCGACAGGCGGACTTCAACGCCATCATCGACGGCATGGCGATGGATGCGGCCGCCGACATTCGCGCACCGGATTGGGCAACCCTCGATCTTTACTGCGATCGGGTCGCAAGCGCTGTCGGGCGCCTTTCCGTGCGCATCTTCGGCATGCGCGCGGAGCCGGGAGAGGCGCTCGCTCATCATCTCGGCCGAGCCCTGCAATTGACGAACATCCTGCGGGATATCGACGAGGACGCCGCAATCGGTCGGCTCTATTTGCCGCGAGAGGCGCTTGCTGCGGCGGGCATTTTTTCCGACGAGCCGCTGGACGTTGCGGCTGATCCCCGGCTCCCTGCCGCGTGTGCGGAAGTCGTGACGCGCGCGCGGGCGCATTTCGATCAATCCAGACGCGTGATGGACAAGGAGCCGCGGGGCGCCGTGCGGGCGCCGCGTCTCATGGCTGCGGCCTACGAATCGATTCTCGATCGCATGGCGGCGCGCGGCTTCGCGCCGCCACGTCAGCGCGTCAGAGCAGACCGGTTGCGGGTCCTCGGCGCATTCCTTCGGTACCGCGTCGCATGAATGACGCGACCATCCATGTCGTCGGGGCGGGCGTCGCCGGATTGAGCGCAGCCGTGAGGCTGGCCGACGAGGGCCGTCGGGTCGTTCTGCACGAGGCCGCGGGCTCGGCGGGCGGCCGCTGCCGGTCTTACCAGGATCAGGCGCTGGGCCTCACGATCGACAACGGAAACCACTTGCTGTTGTCCGGCAATTGGGCTGCGCTAGACTATCTTGACCGCATCGGATCGCGCGCAAGGCTGCAAGGACCGTCGTCGGCGGCGTTCGATTTCGCCGATCTGAAGAGCAACGAACGCTGGCGCCTGCGTCCGAACGACGGCCGGACGCCATGGTGGCTTTTCGACCCAAGCCGCCGCGTTCCAGGCGCCGCGCTTCACGAGTATCTCGCGCCGCTGCGGACTCTGAGGACGACGGGGACGGCGTCGCTCAGCGACGTGATGAAATGCTCGGGGCCGCTCTATGAGCGCCTTTGGGGTCCGGTTCTGCTGGCGGGATTGAACACCGACCCTGCGGAAGGCTCCGCGTTGCTCGCGGCGGCGATGCTGCGCGAGACCCTGTTCGCCGGGGGTAAAGCGTGCCGTCCGCTCGTCGCGATCGGCGGTCTCTCCGCGTGCTTCGTAGATCCTGCGCTCGACCATCTATACGCGCGCGGGGCGACGATCCGATTTGGTGAGCGTCTGCGGGGCGTCGCGTTCGCCGACGGACGCGCCGTCGGCCTCGATTTTGGCGAAGGCCGCACGGAGTTCGGGAGCCACGACGAGCTCATTCTTGCCGTGCCTCCTTTCGTCGCGCGGGAGCTGCTCCCCGAGCTCCACGCTCCGGACGAGTTCCGTGCGATCGTCAACGCGCATTTTCGCGTCGAACCCGCCAAGGATCAGCCCTTGATCCTTGGTGTCGTCAACGGCTTGTCCCAGTGGATATTCTCCTATCCGGAACATGTCTCGGTGACCATCAGCGGCGCCGATCGTCTCATCGACCGGCCGAGGGAGGACCTTGCTGAGGCGATCTGGGGCGAGGTCGCCGCGGTTCACGGCCTCGGCTCGAAGCCGCCGCCGTGGCGGATCATCAAGGAAAAGCGCGCGACCTTCGCGGCGACGCCAATCCAGAATGCAAAAAGACCGCCCGCGCACACGCGTTGGGCGAATGTCGTCCTTGCCGGCGACTGGACTCAAACAGGACTTCCGGCAACCATCGAAGGCGCGGTGCGTTCGGGATACAAGGCGGCGTCGATCGTGACTGAGCGACGCGACGGCGCTCGGGTCCGCAAGAGAGCGGGGGTTTCGAGGTGACTCTTTCCCTTGTCGATACGCTTTCGCTGGAAGCGGTCGAGCGGCGCATCCGCGCGGCGTCCGCGGCGCTCGTCTCCTGCCAGCGGCCGGATGGACACTGGTGTTTCGAGCTCGAGGCCGACGCGACCATCCCGGCGGAATATGTGCTGTTTCGCCATTTCCGCGGCGAGATTCAGGACGTGGATCTCGAGCGCAAGATCGGCGTCTATCTGCGCCGCATCCAGGGCGCCCACGGCGGGTGGCCGCTGTTTCACGACGGCGCATTCGACATCAGCGCCAGCGTCAAGGCCTACTTCGCTCTCAAGATGATCGGCGACGATCCTGAGGCGGCGCATATGCGCCGGGCGCGCGAAGCGGTTCTCGCGCATGGCGGGGCGACGGCGAGCAACGTCTTCACCCGGTTCCTGCTGGCGATGTACGGAGCGATCCCCTGGCGCGGCACGCCGGCGATGCCGGTCGAGATCATGCTCTTGCCGCCGTGGTTTCCCTTCCATCTGAGCAAGATCTCGTACTGGGCGCGCACGGTTCTCGTCCCGCTGCTCGTCCTCCAGGCGCTCAAGCCGCAGGCGAAGAATCCGCGAGGCGTGCGCATCGACGAGTTGTTCGTTGCGCCGCCCGAAACGGTGCGCCAATGGCCGAAGGGCGCTCACCAGTCCTGGGGTTGGATCCAATTCTTCGACGCGGTCGACGCGCTCCTGAAGCGCGCCGAGCCGCATTTTCCCTCAGCGACGCGAAAGCGGGCGATCGATCGTGCGGTCGCCTTCGTCGTCGAGCGTCTCAATGGAGCCGACGGACTGGGCGCCATCTTCCCCGCCATGGTGAACAGCGTGCTAATGTTCGACGCGATCGGCTACCCGCCCGATCATCCGCATCTCGTCGTGGCGCGGGAGTCGATCGAGCGGCTCCTCGTCGTCAACGGAGACGAAGCCTATTGTCAGCCCTGCGTCTCGCCGGTCTGGGACACGGCGCTCGCGGCTCACACCCTGCTCGAGGTTGGCGACGACACCGCGGAAGCGAGCGCGAGGGGCGGCCTGGACTGGCTCAAGCCCCTCCAAGTCCTCGATGTGAAGGGCGATTGGGCGGAGCGGCGTCCTGGCGTGCGTCCCGGAGGCTGGGCCTTCCAGTACGCCAACGCCTACTACCCGGACCTCGACGATACCGCGGTCGTGGCGATGGCGTTGGATCGGGCGGCCCGGCGCGGCTCGGGCCTCGAGCCGGAACAGTTCGAGCCCGCGATTGCTCGCGCCAAGGAATGGATCGAAGGCCTGCAGAGCCGCGACGGCGCCTGGGGCGCCTTCGACGCTGACAACACGTACGACGTGCTCAACAATATCCCATTCGCCGACCACGGTGCGCTGCTCGATCCGCCAACCGCCGACGTCACCGCGCGCTGCGTCTCGATGCTGGCCCAACTCGGCGAAACGCGCGAGACGAGCGCGTCGCTGGCTCGCGGCCTCGACGCCCTCATCTCGAGGCAGGAGCCGGACGGCAGCTGGTACGGCCGTTGGGGGATGAATTATGTCTACGGCACGTGGTCGGCGCTCTGCGCCCTCGCCGTCGCCGGGGTCGATCCGAACGCCCCGACCGTGCGACGCGCGGTCGACTGGCTCGTACGCATCCAGAACGACGATGGCGGCTGGGGCGAAGGGGGCGACAGCTACAAGCTCGGCTACCGAGGCTATGAGGCGAGCCCGAGCACGGCCTCGCAAACCGCCTGGGCGCTGCTGGGCTTGATGGCGGCCGGAGAAGCCGACCATCCGTCGGTCGCGCGCGGCGTCGCGTATCTTGCAGCGAATCAGGGCGAGGACGGCTTCTGGGACGAGCCTTTCCACACGGCGACCGGCTTTCCGCGCGTCTTCTTCCTGCGCTACCACGGCTATTCCAAGTTCTTCCCGCTCTGGGCGCTCGCCCGCTACCGAAACCTCAAGCGCGCCAACAGCCGCAGCGTAGCGTTCGGAATGTGAAGGCGATGTCGGCGTCTCCATCCCCTGATCCGCCGTGCTGATCGTCTGCGGCCTGAAGCGCGAGGCGGCGGTTTTCGCGGGTCCGGACGCCCTCTCGGCGTACGGGGACGGACCGACTTTGCAGTCGAAGCTCGACCAACTGGCGGACCGTCCGCTGCGCATGGTCGTCAGTTTCGGCTTGTGCGGCGGGCTCGATCCGGCGCTCAGCCGCGGCGATATCGTGCTGGGAACCGAGGTCGTCTCGGGCGGCCAGAGCGTCACGCCCGACGCAGCGTTGACGGAAGCGCTGAAGCGCCGCCTCGTCGACGGCGGCGAGCGTCCCGTCCTCGGACGGATCGCCGCCGCGGAGGCTCCGGTCCTGACCCGCCAGGGGAAGTCCGCGCTGCACGATGCGACAGGCGCGGCCGCGGTCGACATGGAAAGCCTCGCCGCGGGCCTCTTCGCCCGGGCGCGGGGCGTGCCATTCGCGATCCTGCGCGCCGTCTGCGATCCGGCGGACCGCGATCTGCCGCCGCTCGCGCTCGCCGCCGTCGACCCCGCCGGCGGCGTGAAGGTCGGCGCGGTGATCGCAGGACTGATCCGCTCGCCCTCCCACCTCCGGGGCGTGATCGCCGCCGCGGTGGACAGCGCCGCAGCGATCCGCGCCTTACGGCGTTGCAGCCGTCTTGGCGATCCGTTCCCCGACTTGCTCCCGCCGCGTCTCTGACAGCCTTTGCGCCACGCTGCGCTCGAACACGAATTCCGCCGGACGCTGCCTTTCCAGCGAA
>NZ_JBKQOT010000637.1:0-5555 GCF_052145395.1 Roseiarcus sp. | reverse complement strand
GTCGCGTAGATCAACTTGGCGCGGAACGCCTCGGCGAGGTTCATCGCTTCGACCCGGTTCTAGCCCTTGCCGCGCACCTTGATCATGGCGAGCTCGCGCTCGATCGCGCGCACGGTCAGCGTCAGGTCCTTCACCGAATGGATCGGCACCAGGCGCTCGAGCTGATGGCGGATCTGCTCGATGATCTCTGGCGTGCCGGATGTGACGATGGTGATGCGCGACTGCCGGCTCTCGTGCGCGACCTCGGAGACCGTGAGGCTCTCGATGTTGTAGCCGCGGCCGGAGAAGAGGCCGACGACCCGGGCTAGCACGCCCGGCTCGTTGTCGACGAGCACGGACAGGGTATGGGTCTCGATAGGCGACCGAACGCCCGCGGACGAATAGGGAGACAGCGGGGCGGAGTGAGTCCTGACCATGTTCATTAAAGTCCTCGTCGAATGAGCGGCCGTTCTGAGCGGCGCGCCGGGATGGAAGTTCAGGCCGCGGCGGCCTTCGGCGCCGCCGCGACCCGGCGTTGGAAGAGACCGAAGTCGATGTTGCCGCCCGAGAGCACAAGCCCGACCTTGCGGCCGGCAAGGCGAGCGCGCTCCTTCATCGCCGCGGCGAGGGGCGCTCCGCCCGCGCCTTCGGCGAGATTGTGCGTATCCGTCCAATAGGCGCGGATCGCCTCGGCGATTTCGTCGTCGCTCACGAGAACCACGCGCGAGGCGCCTTGGGCGATGACGGCAACCGCCTCCGCGTCGGGCGCGCGCGTCGCCATGCCGTCGGCGAACGTGTCGGCGCTCGTCGTCGCAACGGCGCGGCCGGCGCCGAAGGACAGCGCGTAGGCCGGCGCCCCAGCCGCCTGGACGCCCACGATCTCCGTCTTGAGGCCGAGGGCGTCGCGCGCCGCGATGCAGCCGCAGATCCCCGAGCCCTGACCGATCGGGACGTACAGCACGTCGAGATCCGGCCGTTCGGCGAGCAGTTCGAGCGCGTAGCTCGCGACGCCGCACACGAGGTCGCGGTGGAACGAGGGGACCATGTGCAGACCCCCCGCCTCGGCGAGCCGCATCGCCTCTTCGCGCGCGGCCTGAAAGTCTGTCCCATGCTCGATGAGATCGGCGCCGAGCGCCCGCATGGCGGCGTTCTTCTCGGAGGAATTGCCGTGCGGTACGACGATCGTCACCGCGAGTCCGAAGCGCCGTCCGGCGAAGGCGAGGCTCTGGCCATGGTTGCCGCGAGTCGCGGAAATGATTCCCCTTGCGGCCGGCTCGCGCCGCACCAGCGCATCGCAATAGGTCAGTCCGCCGCGCACCTTGAAGGCGCCTGTCGGCTGATGGTTCTCGTGCTTGACCACGACCTCGGTCCCAAGCCTTGCGGCCAGCAGCGGCCATGCAAAGGCCGGCGTCGGCCGCAGGGCCTTCTGGACGACGTCGTGGGCTTCGCGGAGCTCGCTCAGGCTGAACATTGGAGCGTCCATTTCAATTCCACCGTCGAGGCAATGCACGCGTCCCTTCTCCCTCCGTGAGAAGGTCGAGCGCCAGATGAAGGGCTCGCTGTAGGCGCGATCGCTGATCGCGCCGCCACGGTCAGCGACCGCGGCTACAATGAGCCGATCCCCTCACCCCTGCCCGTCGCCCTTCCGGAAAGGGGTGTTCAAACGAGCATCTTGCCCTTTTCGTCGATGACGTTGCCGAGCTCGATGCCGGCGTCGTCTTCGAGATCGGCCATCAGCATCTCGTTGTGCGCCTTGCCCGAGGGGATCATCGGGAAGCAGTTTTCCTTCTGGTCAACCAGGCAGTCGAACACCACCATCTTCGGCGTATCGATCATCTCCTGGATCGCGGCGTCGAGGTCGGCCGGGTTGGAGCAGCGGATGCCATGCGCCCCGTAGGCGTCGGCGAGCTTGACGAAATCGGGCAGCGAATCCGTGTAGCTCTCCGAATAGCGGCCGCCATGCAGCAGTTCCTGCCACTGGCGCACCATGCCCATGTACTGATTGTTGAGGATGAAGATCTTCACCGGCAACCGATACTGCGTCGCTGTCGACAGCTCCTGAATGTTCATCAGGATCGACGCCTCGCCGGCGATATCGACGACCAGCGACTTGGGATGGGCGAACTGGGTTCCGATCGCCGCCGGCAGGCCGTAGCCCATGGTGCCGAGGCCGCCCGAGGTCATCCAGCGGTTCGGCTCCTCGAAGTGGAAGTGCTGGGCCGCCCACATCTGGTGCTGCCCGACCTCGGTGGTGATGTAGAGGTCGCGGCCCTTGGTCAGATCGTAGAGCCGCTTGATCGCATGCTGCGGCTTGATGATTGTGTCGGAGTTGCGGAAGCCGAACGAGTTGCGCGCCCGCCAGCCGTCGATCGTC
Source organism: Roseiarcus sp. (assembly GCF_052145395.1). NCBI lineage: Bacteria > Pseudomonadati > Pseudomonadota > Alphaproteobacteria > Hyphomicrobiales > Roseiarcaceae > Roseiarcus > Roseiarcus sp. The sequence continues at coordinate 3,202 of NZ_JBKQOT010000637.1, read as the reverse complement.
GTCCACCACTTGGCGAGCGCGGCGGCGTCGGCCTGACGCCCGCCCCGCCACAGGCGCACCATGTCCTCGAGCACGTGGGCGCAGTCGCCCACGATCGGCAGGTCGACCTTGACGTTCTTGTTGATCGACGAGGGGTCGATGTCGATGTGGATCTTCTTCGACTTCGGCGCGAAAGCGTCGAGGCGACCGGTGATGCGGTCGTCGAAGCGGGCGCCGACGCAGATCATCAGGTCACAGTCATGCATGGCGTTGTTGGCTTCGAACGAGCCGTGCATGCCGAGCATCCCGAGCCATTGCTTGTCCGAAGCCGGATAGGCGCCGAGCCCCATGAGCGTCGAGGTGATCGGAAACCCGGTCGTGCGCACCAGTTCGCGCAGCAGCGTCGAGGCGTGCGGCCCCGAATTGATGACGCCGCCGCCGGTGTAGAAGATCGGCCGCTTCGCCTCGGCCATCATCTCGACCGCGCGCTTCACCCGCTCCATGTCGCCCTTGAGCTGCGGATGGTAGGTCTTGTGCTGGATGTTGCGCTGGAAGGTATAGGCGCCGCTGGCGAACTGCACGTCCTTCGGGATGTCGATCACCACCGGGCCGGGCCGGCCGTGAGAGGCGATGTAGAAGGCTTCGTGCAGGATGCGCGGCAGGTCCTCGATCCGGCGGACGAGGTAGTTGTGCTTCGTGCAATTGCGGGTGATGCCGGTCGTGTCGCACTCCTGGAACGCGTCCGAGCCGATGAGATGCGTCGGCACCTGTCCGGTGATGCAGACGAGCGGAATGGAATCCATCAGCGCGTCGGTGAGGCCGGTTATGGCGTTGGTGGCGCCGGGCCCCGACGTGACGAGCAGCACGCCGACCTTGCCGGATGAGCGCGCATAGCCTTCGGCGGCGTGCGCCGCCCCCCCTTCCTGGCGGACGAGGATGTGACGGACCTTGTCCTGGTTGAAGATGGCGTCGTAGATCGGCAGCACGGCCCCGCCGGGATAGCCGAAGACGAACTCGACCCCCTGGTCCTTGAACGCTTCGACCACCATTTCGGCCCCGGTCATGTGCTTGGCCATCTGCTAATCCTTTTCGCTTTCGTCCGTCGTTTCGGGTATGGGGGAGTTGGAGGCAATAAAAAAGGCCCTCGAAGGGGCCTGGTCGTGCGCTAGCAAACGGAAGCAGGTGCTACGCCTGCCCGCTTTCCAGCGCCGAAACTACGATAAGGGTCGCCACTCTCGCGTCGCCTTTTGCGCTAGCACTAGGGGAGCGCGGCGGCGGCGTCAAGAGCAAGAGTGGGGATTTCTCGGACGCGCTTCAGCCCGATGCTTGCGCCCCCGCGTTCCTTCCTTGTATCGCTAACGCTATGGATATCGCTTCCCATGCATGGAGTCGCAGGTGAGCGGCGTGTCGAAGCCGGTGGCCGTCATCATGGGCAGCCAGTCGGACTGGACGGTGATGCGCCGGGCCGCCGAGACGCTCGAGGCGCTCGGCGTGGCTTTTGACACGCGGATCGTCTCCGCGCATCGCACGCCGGACCGGCTCGTCGCCTTCGCCAAAAGCGCGAAGGCGGAAGGGTTCAAGGTGATCGTCGCCGGCGCCGGAGGCGCCGCGCATCTTCCCGGCATGACGGCGGCCTTCACCACCTTGCCGGTGTTCGGCGTTCCGGTCCCGACCAAGGCCCTGTCAGGACAGGACAGCCTGCTGTCGATCGTGCAGATGCCGGCGGGCGTGCCGGTCGGAACGCTGGCGATCGGGGAAGCGGGCGCGGTGAACGCGGCGCTGCTTGCCGCCGCCGTTCTGGCGCTGTCCGACCAAGGCCTCGCTCAGCGGCTCGAGGCGTGGCGGGCGGCGCGCACCGCCGCCGTCGCCGAACGTCCCCAGGACGCGCCGCCCGTCGAGGGTCCGACATGATCCTCTCGCCGGGCGCGACGATCGGCATTCTCGGCTCCGGCCAGCTCGGGCGGATGCTGGCGATCGCGGCGCTGAAGGTCGGCCTGCGCACCCACATCTTCGCGCCCGAGGCGGATGCCCCGGCCTACGCCGCCGCCGCCGGCCGCACCGTCGCGCCCTTCGACGACGAGGAGGCGCTTCTCCGCTTCGCTCGCGCGGTCGACATCGTCACCTTTGAATTCGAGAACGTGCCGACCGCGACTGTGGAGTTTCTGAGTCAGCACGTCCCCGTGCGACCGGGCGTTCGGGCGCTCGCGCTGACCCAGGATCGCCTGACCGAAAAGACCTTTCTGCGCGACGCGGGCTTGAGGACGGCGCCCTTCGCGGCCGTCGATGACGCCGGCGCGCTCGCCCGCGCGGTCGCCGAACTCGGCCGCCCGGCGATCCTGAAGACGCGGCGGTTCGGCTACGACGGCAAGGGCCAGTCGCTGATCCGTGAGGGCTCGAACGTCGCGGCCGTCCATCGGGCGCTCGGCGGGGCGCCGATGATTCTGGAAGGCTTCGTCGCCTTCGAGCGCGAGGTTTCAGTGGTGGCCGCGCGCAGCCTCGAGGGCGAGATCGTCGCCTACGACTTAGCCGAGAACGAGCACGAGCGGCACATTCTGGCCCGCACCCGCGCGCCGGCCCGCGTCAGCGCCGAGACGGCGCTCGAGGCGCGGCGCATCGCGACCATCGTGCTCGAGGCGCTTGATTATGTCGGCGTGCTGGCGGTCGAGCTGTTCGTCACCCGCGACTGGAACGGGCGCGAGGGGTTGGTAGTGAACGAGATCGCGCCGCGGGTGCACAATTCCGGCCACTGGACGCTCGACGGGGCGCAAACCTCTCAGTTCGAGCAGCACATCCGCGCCATTGCCGGCTGGCCGCTCGGCGCGCCGACGCGACGGGGTCGCGTCGAGATGCACAACCTGATCGGCGAGGACGCCGAGGAGTGGCGCGACATTCTGGCCCAGCCCGACCTCTGCCTCCACCTCTACGGCAAGCTGGAAATCCGCCCCGACCGCAAGATGGGCCACGTGACGCGCATCTTCCCGGAGCCGCCGGGCGAGGGGTGACCTTGTCGCCGCCGCAGACCCTTGTCCAAAGGGCGCGCGTAACGCGTCTCGAAGGACGAGGCCGCCGGACGTCCCGGTCCCGGCTTCTCGAGCCGCCAGCAATTCTAAAAGAAGGGCATTTTTTGGGATTCACAAATCAGGGGAAACATGATTCACGCTAGGGATGGAGATTTTGGCGTCGCTGTTGTCTGGCCTGAAGGCGGTTTGCGCTGCGTTCCCGG
>NZ_JBKQOT010000636.1:0-4896 GCF_052145395.1 Roseiarcus sp. | reverse complement strand
GACCGGCGCCTGCGCTTCGGCGTCGCCCGGCGCTCGCGCGCGGCGATCGCCGCCGCGCCGGCGGAGTGACGGCGATGCGAAGGCAGCAATCCCCCTCGCCCCGCTTGGGGGGAGAGGGCATAGCCCGTCGGGAGACGAGCGACTTTGGACGCTCTATAGGTGAGGGGCCGCGCCAATCTCCGTGGTTGGCGTTGCCCCTCATCCGGCGCCTTAGGGCGACCGATAGGACGCCCGTCTTTGGCCGGGCTATGGCGCCACCTTCTCCCCGCAAGCGGGGAGAAGCGAGGAGCGGCGCCCTGGTCCTCTTCGCCCTCCTCCTCGCCCTCGCGACCCCCGCGCTCGCGGTGCAGCCGGACGAGGTGATGAAGGACCCGGCGCTCGAGGCGCGCGCCCGGACGCTGTCGGCCGAATTGCGCTGCATGGTGTGCCAGAACCAGTCGATCGACGATTCCGACGCGCCGCTCGCCCGCGACATCCGGCTGCTCATCCGCCAGCGCATCGCCGAGGGCGAGACCAACGACGCGGTCCGGTCCTATCTCGTTTCCCGCTACGGCGACTTCATTCTGTTGAAGCCGCCGTTCAAGCTCGAGACGCTGTTTCTCTGGCTTTCGGCCCCCCTGACGCTCTTGGCCGGCCTCGCCGCCGTCCTCCTCGCCCGCCGCGGCGCCCCCGCCTCGACGGAGCCGCTGACCCCTGAGGAGGAGGCGCGGCTCGCGGCGCTGACGAAGGGGGATGGCGGCTGAGGCGACGTCGCCGCCCCTCCGATGAGATCAGACCGGTTCGCCGGGAGACGGCCGATCCGCATCCAGCTCGTCGTCGAACCCGATGCCTTCATAAAGCTCGGCGAGCGGAAACTCGACGCCGATCTCGGGTAGGGCCATGAGGGAGTCCGCGATCAGGATGTCGTGCGTCCAGGCGTCCCCGGTGCGGGCGTAGACGGTCGCGCCGACGCCGTCCTGCTCCAGCATGACGTAGCGCCGGATGGACGGCGTCGCCTGATATTCCAGGGCCTTGACGATGCGGTCGCTCGCCGCCGTGCTCGGGCTCAGGACCTCGAAGACGACAACCGGATCATGAACGACAGTCGCTTTTCGATCGACCGGAGAGCAAACGACTATGCCGTCGGGATATCGGATGTGGCCGTCCGCGACCTGAATCTTGAGGTCGCTTCCGGCGAATTGACAGGGTTTTCCCCGAAGGCGCCCGCCGAGGGCGATCGCAAGGTTCCGCTGGATCGCCGCGTGGGCGAACGTCCCCCCGGTCATGGCGACGGGACCCACGCCGTCGAATTCGTAGCGCAGCGGCTGCCGTTCCTCCCAGGCGAGGAATTCGGCGAGGGTCATGGGCTTGCGCAGGGCGAGATTCATGCAGGCCCTTGCTTATCACGAATTGTGGATGGCCGCGATGGAGGGCTCAGCGATGGAGGCTGGGCGTCACCCCGGCAGAGAGCGGGCCCGGAGCGCGCCCGCAACGCCGACTATTTGGCCTTCGCCTTGGGGTTCGCGTGCGCTTGGTTCTGCGCGCCGGCCAGGGCGCCGCGCCTTCTGAAGGCCACGACGGCGCCCGGAGTGCGGCTGCCGGCGCTCAGGCGCCGGCGGCCCGTGCCGGTCAACACATAACGCTCACGGTCTTCGTCCCAGCGCATCAGATGGGCCTGGATGGCGTTCTCGCGCAGCAACATCGTCATCGGATCGTGGACATGCGCGGGCGCAACGTCCCCATGCGCGTCCACGGTCTTCAAAGCCTCAATCAGTCTCTGTTCGAGCGCGTCGGTCGTCATCGCCCCTCATATGATGCCGCAGCCCGGCTTGCGCAAGCTCGCCGTCAGGCCATCCCCTCCCGGCAAGCGGGACGAAGGGATTACGCCTTCGGCTCCAGCGCCGCCTCGACAGCCTCGTCGACGCGTTCGAGCCAGACGAACGCGAGCGTCTCGCGGACCTCTTCGGGAATGTCCTCGAAATCCTTGTGGTTTCTGGCCGGCAGCATGACGCGCTTGATGCCCGCCCGGTGCGCGGCGACGACCTTCTCCTTGATCCCGCCGACCGGCAGCACCAGCCCGCGCAGACTGATCTCACCCGTCATCGCCGTGTCGGAGCGGATGGTGCGGTCGGTGAGCAGCGAGACCAGCGCCATGAACATGGCGACGCCGGCGCTCGGCCCGTCCTTCGGCGTCGCGCCGGCAGGCACGTGGATGTGGATGTCGGTCTTCTCGAACCGCGCCGGGTCCACGCCGTAGGCCGCCGCGCGGTTCTTGACGATGCTGAGCGCCGCCTGCGCGCTCTCCTTCATCACCTCGCCGAGCTGGCCGGTGAGGATGAGCCGGCCGTTCCCCGGCGTCGCGGTCGCCTCGATGAACAGGATGTCGCCGCCGACCGGAGTCCACGCGAGCCCAGTCGCCACGCCCGGCACGCTCGTGCGCATCGCGACCTCATCCTCGAAGATCGGCGGGCCGAGTATGGCCTGAAGGTCGGAGGCGGCGATCGCGATCGGCCCCCTCTCGCCTTCGGCGACCCGCATCGCGGCCTGCCGGAGCGCGCGCCCGATCTCCCGCTCGAGGCTGCGGACGCCGGCCTCCCGGGTGTATTGCTCGATGATGGCGTGGAGCGCCGCGTCGTCGATCGAGGCCTGACCGGCTTTGAGCCCGTTCGCCTCCATCTGGCGCGGAACGAGGTAGCGCAGGGCGATCTGGAACTTTTCGTTTCCCGTGTAGCCGGGAAGGCTGATGATCTCCATGCGGTCGCGCAAGGGGCCGGGCACCGTGTCGAGCATGTTGGCCGTGGCGATGAACACGACGCGGGAGAGATCGAACGGCACGCCGAGATAGTTGTCGCGGAACGTGTTGTTCTGCTCGGGGTCGAGCACTTCGAGCAGGGCCGCGCCCGGGTCGCCCTGGATGCTTTGGCCGACCTTGTCGATCTCGTCGAGCATCATCACGCAGTCGCGCGCGCCCGCCTTGCGGATGCTTTGGATGATGTTGCCCGGCAGGGCGCCGATGTAAGTGCGCCGGTGGCCGCGGATCTCGGCCTCGTCGTGCACGCCGCCAAGGCTGACGCGAACAAACTTTCTGCCCATCGCCTTGGCGATCGACTGGCCGAGCGAGGTCTTGCCGACGCCGGGGGGGCCGGCGAAGCACAAGATCGGAGCCTTGCCGCCTGGGGCGAGCTTGCGCACGGCGAGATATTCGATGATGCGGCGCTTGATCTTTTCCAGGCCGAAATGGTCGGCGTCGAGGATCCGCCGGGCTTCGGCGATGTCGATTGGCTTCTCCTCGGGCAGCGCCCACGGCAGTTCGACCAGCCAGTCGAGATAGGTCCGGACCATCCCGTATTCGCCGGCCGCCTCGGGCATGCGCTGCAGGCGGCGAACCTCCTTGCGCGCCTGGTCCTCGACCTCCTTCGGCATTTTGGCGTTGGTGATCGCCTTTTCGAGTTCGGCGATCTCGGCCGACTTGCCCTCGTCCGCCTCGCCGAGCTGGCGCTGGATCGCCGCCATCTGCTCGCGCAGCAGAACCTCGCGGTTGCGGGCGTCCAGGGAGGCTTTCGTCTCCCGGCCGATTTCCTGCGACAGGCGCAGGACCTCGATGCGGTGCGCGAGCAGCCGCGAGACGCGGTCGAGCCGGGCGCCGATGTCGATCGTCTCCAGAATCTCCTGCTTCTCGTCGGGCGTCGCGTCCATGAAGGTCGCGACCATGTCGGCGAGCGCGCCGGGCGCCTCGACGCCCTGGATCGTGGCGATGAGCTCCTCCGGGGCCTGCGGCAGGAGGCGCACTGCCTCGAGCGCCTGGCCCTTGAGATGGACGAACCGCGCCTCGATCTCATTGGACTGGGCGGAAGGCTCCGGGATGCGCACGATGTCGGCGACGAAGAACGGCCAGCCGCTGAGGTAGTCGACGACCCGGAAGCGCTGCTCGCCCTGGCAGACGAGGTGATGCGAGCCGTCCGGGGCGGTGATGTAGCGGACGATGTTGGCGATCGTGCCCATCCGGTGCATGTCAGCCGGGATCGGGTCCGCCGCTTCGGCGTTGCGCTGCATCACGATGCCGACCGGCTTCTGCTCCCGCACCGCTCGCTGTGCGGCGAGGATCGAGCGCGCCCGGCCGAGGGCGATCGGCAGGGCGAAGCCTGGGAACAGCACCATGCCGCGCACCGGCACGATGACGAGCCCATCCGGCGGCAGCGGCGGCGAGGACTCGCCGGCGCCTCTATCGCGCGCGCTCTCGTCCTTAGCGGCGGTCTCGGCGTCAGACATTGTTCGCCTCCGGCTTCTTCAGCGTGATCAGGAGGCAGCCATGCGCCGACGACCGTTCGATGGCGGTGTAGCGTCCGGCCGGCAGACGCACCCGCCGCTCGAACCGGCCTTGCGGCAGTTCGAGGCGGTGAATGACCGCCGTGCGGATTTCCGGCGGATAAACGCGGACCCCGGAGACGACGAGTTCTTCCCCCTCGATCCGGGCCTCGACGTCGTCGAGGTCGACGCCGGGCAGCGCGACGAGCACCAGCGCCACGCGCTCGGTCTCAAGAACGTCGACAGGCGGCTCCCAGGAGATTTGCGCGCGCCTGCCCGTCGGGCGGACGAACTGCCCGCGCATGCGCTCGGCGCGCGCCAGCATCTCGAAGGCTTCCGACCACATCCAGTAGCGGGGGAAATTGCTCTCCATCGGCTCCTCTGCGGCTTGACGACGGCGCGCGGCTCGACGCTTCCCGAAAGTAACCCAGTTCCGGCGCGGATTCGACCGTTTTTCCGCATCCCGCCCGTCCGTGATATAGGCCCTTCCGTTCCGACCCGGGAGAGTGGCGGCGATGGGCGTTCTTGTGAACGGGGAGTGGCGCGCGGACGAGGATTTCCCGCGCAACGAGACGGGCCGTTTCGTTCGTCCCGACTCTCAGTTCCGCAACT
>NZ_JBKQOT010000635.1:0-3388 GCF_052145395.1 Roseiarcus sp. | reverse complement strand
AGAACGTAGGCGTCACCGTCCTTGACCGCGCGCGTGCGCAAGGCCGCCGCATCCGACCCGGCGCCAGGTTCGGTCAGGCAATAGGACGCCAGGTTCTCCATGGTGCAAAGCCTGGGAATCCATTTCGCCCGCTGGGCCTCGTCGCCAAAGCTGTCGATCATCCACGTGCACATGTTATGGATCGAAATGTATGCGGCGATGGACGGGCAGCCAGTGGCCAGGGCCTCAAAGATCAGGGCCGCGTCGAGCCGCGAGAGGCCGCTGCCGCCGAAATCGTCGCGCACATAGACGCCGCCCATGCCCAGCGCAGCGGCTTCGCGCAACACATCGACGGGAAAGCGCTTTTCCTGATCCCATTCAATTGCTTTCGGCGCCAACTCCTGCTGGGCGAAACCACGGGCCATCTCAAAGATGGCCTGCTGCTCCGCGTTCAGCGCAAACATCCGATTGGCGATTGGCACACTGGACTCGTGCATCTTGTCTCCAAGCTTCTCCGGGGCGGCGCGAACGGAGTCGGCAGGCCTGCGCAACGCCGCGGTTGTAATCGACCACCCGCTTAACGGGCACGATAATTTTCATCGCAGCGTCGCCTCCCGCATTCAGCGTTTTCCATACTGGACGGCGACCCGCCCGACACGCTCCCGGGCAACGATCAGTTTCATGATGCCAGCGGTCCCGTCACCAATCTCGAGTCCCATGACGTCGCGCATCCGCTGCTGATGCGGCAGATCCATGGACCAGCCGTAGTGACCAAAGGTCAGGAGGCATTGATGGATCACGTCAAAAGCAGTCTTCGGACCCATCCATTTGACCATGGCCGCCTCGGCCGTATGGGGGAGCCCGGCGTCGCGGAGCGCGATCGCGTGGAAGCAAAGCTGACGGATCGCGGCGATCTGGCTGTCGCCTTCGACCAAGGGGAACGTCACCCCTTGATAGGAGGCGATCGGCGCATTGAAGGCGGTGCGACTCTTTGTGTATTCCCACGCTTCGTCCAGCGACGCCTGGGCGCAGCCGACACATTGAAGCGCGATCAGGGCGCGGCTGAAATCGAAGCCGCGCATGACATGCGTGAACCCCTGGTTCTCCTCGCCGAGCCTGTTTGCAATCGGCACGCGCACGCCTTCGAAGAAGACCGAGCCGCGTCCTATGATGTGGCTGCCGACATCGTTGAAGCGCGTGCGGGCGATACCGGGCGTATCGGCGGGAACCACGAGGGCGGTCACGCCCGCCGCCCCGCACTCGGGCGCACCGGTCCGCGCGAACACGATGAATGCATCTGCGCAGTCGGCGAACGTGATCGACGTCTTCTCGCCGTCGAGAACGTAATGATCGCCGTCGCGGCGGCAGCGCAGCTTCAGCGCACTCGCGTCTGAACCGCCGCTCGGCTCGGTTACGCACACGCCCATCAGCGTCTCCCCACTGATCATCCGGGGGATCCAGTAGGCTGCAAGCTTGGCCGAGGCGCTGCTCATGATGATTGCGCCGAGGAGCGACACGCCGACCGGCACGGCGCTGACGTTGAAATCGCCGTAGGCGAGTTCTTCGGCGATCAGGCCCGCCGTGAGGCCCGGCGCGCCCAGTCCGCCGAAAGCCTCCGGAAGATCGACCCCCATGAGGCCCAGTTCCCCCATCTCGCGGACAAGCGAGCGATCGAGTACGCCTGACTTGTCGCGGGCCTGATAGTGCGGAGCGGGTTTTTCGCGCGCGAAACGACGGGCGAGATCCTTGATGGCGAGTTGGTCGTCGTTGAAAATCATACGCAAAAGGCTCCGTCGCGCAGATTGGACAGGAGGCCGCGTTAGCGGCCCTGAAAGGTTGGCTTTTGCTTGGCGAGCATGGCGCGCATCGCGTTCCACGCGTCGTCGGTGCGGGTCACGCGCGCCATCGCGCGCGCCTCGTTTTCGAGTTGTCCTTCGAGGCTCTCGGCCGGACTGGAAAGCATGAGGTTCTTCGCCTCGCCGAAGGCGCGGGTCGGACCCTGCGCAAGCTTGCGGGCGAGCGCCCAGGCTTCAGTTTCAAGCGCGTCAGCCTCGACGACGCGGTTGATGAGGCCAGTCCCGACCGCATCTTCGGCGCTCAAGGTTTCGTTGAGCATGTAGAATTGCGCGGCCCGGCGTGATCCCATCCGGCGCGGCAGGAAGTAGCTGCCGCCGCTGTCGCTGACGATGCCGATGCCGGCGAAGGCGGCGTAGAATTTGGCGTTGGGTGAAGCGAGAACAAAATCCGCCCCGGCGACGAGCGCGACGGCACCGCCCGCGGCCAGCCCATGCACCGCCGCAACGACCGGCGCGTCGAGCCGAGCGAAGCGCGAGATGCCCATGTGGAGATTGGATGTCGCCGCCGAAACAAAGCGCGCAAGGTCCTCGCGGCTGCGGGTCAGCGCATTGAGGTCGCCTCCGACGCTGAAGAACCGTCCCTTCGCGTCGATCAGCACAGCGCGAACGTCCTCGCGCACCGTGCATTCGGTCGCCAGACGATCGAAGTCGGCGGCGAAACGTTCGTCGAATGGGTTGCCGCGCTCGGGCTGGCTCATCGTGATATGCGCCACGCCGTCCACGACTTCGAAGGTGAATGCGGTCAGTTCCATCTCAGCGACCTCGCGACCGGTTGAAAGACCAAAAAAGCCATGCCAACGAAGGGAAAAGGAGGATCCGGCACGACGTCCGGAAGGCGCGCCGTGAGGCGGGCGCTCCGGGGGCTATGGAGGCGAGACGGGGCAAGAAGCCAGCGTCGGACGCGACGGGATCGACCCTCCTCACAACGTTTCCTCCCTGAGGGCGAAAGGCTCGAGCCAAAGCGGCCCTCGCCATAAACTAGTAAGGTAGTTTATCATCTCTGGACGCCTCTTGTCCAGTGGGCTATGCGCGCAGCGAAGCCGCATTATTGAGGCAGCGGCTTCTCTTTGCCGGCACACTGATCGTTTGCCCGCCGAGCGATGGTGTGCTAGTTTATCAAAAAGCGCGACCGCCTGCGACGGCGCGTCGTCAATGTGAGGAGTCTTGGTGAGGGAGCCTGCTGGAGCGGTGTCGGACGACATCCCGGAGCTCGAAACGGTCGACCGTCTTCGCGGTCGTCTCGGCGACTATCTCGGCACGGTTGCGAGGCGCCCGGTCTCGGTCGACCGCGTGACAAAATTTCCGGCCGGCTTCTCCTGGATCACCTGCAGCGTTTCGCTCTCGGGCTTTCCGGACGCAACCGAAGCGATCCTCCGCATCGGGCCGCCTTATGGGCTTTTTGCGCCCTATAGCGCAATGCCGGAATTCGAATCCTTGAGCGCGCTCGCTGCGAGCGACGTTCCCGCGCCCCGCGTCTATCTGGCGAGCGACGATCAAACGATTCTTGGCGCGCCCTTTTTCTTCAGCGAGAAGGTCGAAGGCGACACGCCCCT